>NZ_JANVFC010000004.1:62690-63218 GCF_025195005.1 Vibrio sp. NC2 | reverse complement strand
TCGACTAAGCCGCGTTTCTTGTTTGAGTTGATGATAACTACAGCCATATCTTCTGGCATTGAAACCGCTTGAGTTTCTAGGCTACGACAATCCAAAAGCATCGCGTGATTTGCGCGACCTTCTGCAGAGATCATTTGGTCCATGATGCCGCAATTACAGCCCACAAATTCGTTTTCGGCTTGCTGACCATTTAGCGCAACTTCAGCTTGGCTGATCTCTAGATTGTAAAGCACCTTGAATGTCTGACCGATGACCACTTCCAGTGCCGCAGAAGAACTTAAACCTGCACCTTGAGGCACGTTGCCCGTTACAGAGATGTCTGCACCTGTAAATTCAAAACCACGACCTTTTAAGCACTTCACCACACCACGAATGTAGTTAGCCCACATCTTATCTTGTTGGAATGTGATCTCTTGAGTTAAGTCGAACTCATCCACTGCATTACCGTAGTCTACTGATACTACGCGCACGATGTTGTCGTCACGCTTAGCCGCTGCCACTACCGTTTGGTAGTTAATGGCACACGGT
>NZ_JANVFC010000004.1:62125-62625 GCF_025195005.1 Vibrio sp. NC2 | reverse complement strand
AATATGAGTCGCTTGGTAACCAAGGACTTGCTCAAAAGATGCTTTCACGTTTTGGATTAGGTCAGACATAAGTAAACTCTCTGGTTAAACTCTTTGTTCAATTGGTTATGGCCCCTTTACGGCACCACTTTAATTCTTTTAGATCCCCTACCTCGTTCGTCTCTCACGGTAGGGAATGACAACATCAGCTTCTCACCTGCCGTCATTCCAGAATCGAGGGACGAGATATCAGGAATCTCGCTTTTTTATTTAGTAACCGAGTTATCGATTAGTTTTACTATCAACGGAACAGGCGATTACTGTTCTTTGTAGTGAACGTCACTCAAATCACGAAGACGTTGTGCCGCTTGTTCTGCGGTTAAATCACGCTGAGACTCAGCCAACATTTCGTAGCCGACCATGAATTTACGAACCGAAGCACTGCGCAACAGTGGCGGGTAGAACAACGCATGTAGCTGCCAATGGTCGATGTCAGTACCTTCTTCGAAGAACGGCGCATA
>NZ_JANVFC010000004.1:61803-62047 GCF_025195005.1 Vibrio sp. NC2 | reverse complement strand
TAAATCATCACGCTGCTCATCAGTCAGTTCACTCATACGGCGGATGTGTGTTTTTGGCAGCAACATGGTTTCAAATGGCCACGCTGCCCAGTAAGGCACCACTGCAATCCAATGTTCAGTTTCAACCACAGTGCGAGAGCCGTCTTTCATTTCAGCTTCAACGTAATCCACTAAAAGATTAGAACCTTGCTGTTCAAAGTACTCTTTTAACAGTTTTTCTTTGCGTTCAATCTCGTTGGGTAAA
>NZ_JANVFC010000004.1:45573-61597 GCF_025195005.1 Vibrio sp. NC2 | reverse complement strand
CAACCCACGTACACCTTGAGTCTTGAATAGAGGGTTATCAGACTCTGGAGCATCAGGTGAGTCAGGCATCAACGCCGCGAAATCATTACTGAATACATAAGTGCCGTCGTAATCTGGGTTTTCGTCGCCCGAGATACGCGTATTGGTTGGGCACAAGAAACACTCTTTCTCATACGCAGGAAGCTGCGCTGTCGATGGTTTTTCATCTTGGCCACTCCAAGGACGCTTTGCTCGGTGCGGTGATACTAAGATCCACTGACCCGTTAATGGGTTATAACGACGGTGCGGATGGTCTACTGGGTTAAATTCAACTTTTGACATGTTTAGATTGCTCTCAAATTTTGTGTCTTGGTCAATTCACCAAGATGAATAATTCTTCAACAAGGAGATTCCCTATCACGCTCGTTCCTCGCTGTAGGGAATGACGTGTGATCTCGTTGTGCTATTTGTGCAAAGGCAACCACTTCATAGCCTTATGCTCATCCGTCATTCCAGAATAGAGGCACGAGATATCTGGAATCTCTCTTTTCTCATATCTTGTCTTTGCCTTCCCCAAAGAAATTGGAGTTGCAGCTAGGCAGCAAGATTTCCAATATCCATGAGCATAGATCTTCTATGTGATTGGAATTGGTAAGCGCAGCTAACAACGCTGCGGCTTCAATTACGAAGGGGAATAGCCTTGTGGGTTATTCGACTGCCAGTTCCACGTATCTGCCGTCATTTCCATCACGCTGCGAGTCGCTTTCCAGCCAAGCTCGCGTTCTGCTTTTTCAGTGCTTGCCCAACATTCAGCAATATCACCAGCGCGGCGTGGGCAAAGCTCATAAGGAACCGGCTTACCCGATGCTTGTGCGAAGGCTTCAACCATCTCGAGTACGCTTGAGCCTTTGCCCGTGCCTAGGTTGTAAATGTGTAAACCCTCCTTCTCGCCAACCGCTTTCAATGCGGCTACGTGTCCGTCCGCTAAATCCATAACATGAATATAGTCGCGAACGCCTGTGCCATCGACTGTTGGGTAATCGTTTCCAAAAACAGCCAATTTGTCGCGACGACCTACCGCTACTTGAGCAATAAACGGCATCAGATTGTTTGGGATACCTTGTGGGTCTTCACCCATAGTGCCCGATGGATGGGCGCCAACTGGGTTAAAGTAGCGCAGTAACGTCACACTCCAGTCGTTTTCGGCGTTGAACAAATCACTCAAACATTCTTCGACCATGTACTTACTGCGACCATAAGGATTAGTTGTTGCACCCGTTGGAGAGCTTTCAGTAATTGGCACCACTTCTGGATCACCGTAAACGGTAGCCGAAGAGCTAAATACAATGCTCTTCACACCCGCTTTCTTCATGCTGCGAGCTAACACCAATGATCCATTGACGTTGTTATCGTAGTACTCCAAAGGCTTGGACACCGACTCCCCAACCGCTTTCAGGCCAGCAAAGTGAATCACAGCTTGGATATCGTTTTCTGAAAAAACGCTATCTAGAAAAGATTGATCACGAATGTCGCCAAGATAAAAAGTTGGTCGCTTACCGGTCAATGATTCGATTCGCTCCAGTACTAGCTCTTTGCTGTTGCAAAGGTTATCAACAATGATTGGCTCCATACCCGCCTGTATCATTTGAATACATGTATGACTTCCGATGTAACCCATGCCGCCCGTAACCAGTACTTTCACAATCAACCTCTCTTTGTCGTCATTCTTGGACTAACTCGAACTGATATTCAGCTCAGTAGCACCGTATGCCAGAAATAGTAGCAGCCATTTTGACTATAATTCTGTGATCAAAACCACGAAGTGTAAACGTTTACACTAACTCATATCATTGTTACTGAACGTGACATAGGGAGAGCCTATAAACAAATACATCTAATTCATTGAATTTTAATAAGATAATTATAGATAGTTAGATTTGAGACATCATAGAGGAGTTGAGCATTTATTTTACTAAAAGTTAATGCAATGACTTCCAGTTTGATTACAATAGGTCTGTAGAATAAAGAGGTGCATTGCTTTTTTACTAAATACCAATTTCAAAGCAGCGCAATGTTCCAATAACAGGAAGTGAGTATGGCAACGTTAAAAGATATCGCGACTGAAGCACATGTTTCATTGGCTACAGTTTCAAGGGTTCTCAATGAAGATCCAACATTAAGCGTCAAGGAAGAGACCAAAAGGCGTATCTTTGAAATTGCAGAGAAGTTGGAATACAAAACCAGCAGCTCACGAAAAGCCGTTAGCAGTAAAAAACAAAATCATCACTTCCTTGCTCTGTATAACTACAAGCAAGAAGCTGAAGTGAATGACCCTTACTATCTATCGATTCGCCACGGGATTGAAACCCAATGTGACAAGATGGAAGTTAAACTAACCAACTGTTATGAAAGTAAAATACACGTAAATTCAACGCCTATCACTGGTGTATTGTTGGTGGGAAGAATGACACCGGAGGTTATCGAACAAGCCAAAAAGCTAAGCGATAATATCTGTTATGTCGATTTCACTGATCACTCTGAACCTTATGACTCTGTCGATATCGACCTGGCTTTGATCAGCAAAGAGATCACCAACTTCTTTATCAACCAAGGCTATCAACGCATTGGTTTTATTGGCGGACAAGATAACGTCAACACTCCTGATATTCGCGAAGTCGCCTTTGCTGAATACGGTAGCCTTAAGAACGTTGTCAGCGAGCAAGACATCTATCGTGGAGACTTCTCTAGCTCTTCAGGTTATCAGCTTGCAAAACAGATGCTAGCGACTGGCGACTACCCTAAAGCTATGTTTATTGCGTCAGATTCCATCGCAATTGGTGTTTTACGAGCCGTTCATGAGCACGGATTAAACATTCCTGAAGATATTGCGCTGATCAGTGTAAATGACATCCCAACAGCTAAATTTACCTTCCCATCTTTATCGACTGTTCGTATTCACTCTGAACTAATGGGAATTCAAGGCGTTAACCTGTTGATTGAGAAAGTACGCGACGGCCGTACTATCCCACTACGTGTCTATGTACCAAGCAAATTAAAGCTGCGTGATACGACAAAATAGTTAAATATATCAATCAGATAAACTAAGGCTACCTTTACTTAAGGTAGCCTTTTTTGTGCCCATCACATACTCCTATATACACATACCTGCCTCTTTAGCCTGCTTCATAAAACAGCCAATAGCATTCTTTTAAGTGGATCACACAGCACTGTAAAAAGACCATAAAAAACGTGATGGAGTTAAAGTAAAACGTTTTCACTAATTTCATTTAGTAAAAGTTTTACTAATAATTACCTAAGTCCAAAAATACTCGTATTCACTACGACCCAATTACGCATAAGAACGTCGGTCAGCAAATTGCATTTAGGCCGAGAGAGAGGCAACGTGAACAACTGGGAAAACTTCCTGAACTTACATGAGAACCGTATGGCACCGCGTGCATATTTCTTCTCATACGCATCAGAAAAGAATGCAAAAACGTTTCAGCGTGAACTTAGCAGCCACTTCCAACTATTGAGTGGCCAATGGAATTTCAGCTATTTCACCAATCCACTATTGGTTCCTGAAGAGTTCTACTCTCAAGAAATGAAAGACTGGGGCCATATTACAGTTCCAAACATGTGGCAAATGGAAGGCCACGGCGATCTTCAATACACAGATGAAGGTTTCCCATTCCCAATTGATGTGCCTTTCGTACCATCAGACAACCCAACCGGTGCATACCAACGCTCTTTCTTCCTTGGCGAAAGCTGGGACGATAAGCAAACCATCATCAAATTTGATGGCGTAGAGACTTACTTCGAAGTTTACGTAAACGGCGAGTACGTGGGTTTCAGCAAAGGCAGCCGCCTAACCGCTGAGTTCGATCTCTCTAGCCACGTAAAAGCAGGCAACAACCTACTTTCTATTCGCGTGATGCAATGGGCCGACTCAACCTACATTGAAGACCAAGACATGTGGTGGACGGGCGGTATCTTCCGTGACGTTTACCTAGTGGGCAAAGAACAGCTGCACGTTCAAGACGTTACCGTTCGTACTGACTTCGACGACGCTTACCAAAGCGCTACTCTGTCGTGCAACGTGGAACTAGAAAACCTAGCAGCAGCGGTAAACGCAACCCTTGAGTACGCATTGCTTGATGGCAGCCAAGTTATCTCGCAAGGCTCTGTAGATAGCTTAGCCGTCCCTAATCATAAGACTGATGGCAATGTAGATACTCAATTCTCTATTGATGTCGTTAACCCTGTTCAATGGAACGCTGAAAACCCTTACCTATACCAACTGTTGCTTACGCTGAAAGACGCTGACGGCAAGGTGCTGGAAGTGATTCCACAGCGCGTTGGTTTCCGTGATATTAAAGTTCGTGATGGTCTGTTCTACATCAACAACAAGTACGTGATGCTGCACGGTGTAAACCGTCACGACAACGACCACCTGAAAGGTCGTGCTGTTGGTATGGATCGCGTAGAGAAAGACTTAGTACTGATGAAGCAACACAACATCAACTCAGTACGTACAGCGCACTACCCGAACGACCCACGCTTCTACGAACTGTGTGATATCTACGGCCTATTCGTGATGGGCGAAACCGATGTTGAAACTCACGGCTTTGCTAACGTTGGCGACCTAAGCCGCATCACTAACGATGCCGCATGGGAAGCGGTGTTTGTTGAACGTATCGAACGTCATATCCACGCTCAAAAGAACCACCCTTCTATCATCATGTGGTCACTGGGTAACGAGTCTGGCTACGGCTGCAACATCCGTTCTATGTACGATGCAGCAAAAGCGATTGATGACACCCGTCTAGTTCACTACGAAGAAGACCGTGATGCTGAAGTGGTCGACATCATTTCAACCATGTACTCACGTGCTCAACTAATGAATGCCTTCGGTGAATTCCCGCACGAAAAACCACGCATCATCTGTGAATACGCACACGCAATGGGTAACGGCCCAGGCGGTTTAACCGAATACCAAAACGTGTTCTACAAGCATGATGCCATTCAAGGTCACTACGTTTGGGAATGGTGTGATCACGGTATTCTGGCGCGTGATGAAGCAGGCACAGAGTTCTACAAGTACGGCGGTGACTACGGTGACTACCCGAACAACTACAACTTCTGCATGGACGGCTTGATCTACCCAGACCAAACACCAGGCCCTGGCTTGAAAGAGTACAAACAAGTGATTGCCCCAGTGAAGCTTCGCGACTTCGATGCACAAACGGGCACCTTCACAGTAGACAACAAACTTTGGTTCTCAAACATCGATGACTACACCATCACTGCGGAAATCCGCGCTGAGGGTAAAACCATTGCGGTACAGCATATCAAGGTTGCAGAGCTGGCTGAGAACTCTAGCCGTGAACTGACGCTTAATTTGCCAGAGCTTGATGAGCGTGAAGTGTTTGTGAACTTTACAGTTCGTAAGGATTCTCGTACTTCATACAGCGAAGCGAACCACGACATTGCGGTTTACCAGTTCCAAGTGAAAGAGAACACTGCACAACTTGAGGCCTTCACTAACAATAATGCGACAGCACTGAATGTTGAAGAATCTCGCTTAGCCTACCTAATCAAAGGCCACAACTTTGCTCTGAACTTCTCGAAAGTGAACGGCAAACTGACGTCATGGTTAGTGAATGGCGAGGAACTGATTAAGTCTGAGCCTAAGCTGAACTTCTTCAAGCCAATGATTGATAACCATAAGCAAGAGCACGATGGTTACTGGGAGCCTGCACACCTACAGATCATGCAAGAGCACTTCCGCACGCTAAACGTTGAGCAAGTTAACGGCAAGGTAGAGATCACCACCACCAGCATCGTTGCTCCACCGGTATTTGATTTCGGCATGCGTTGTGAGTATCGCTACCAAATCAGTGCTGAAGGTCAACTGAACGTTGAGCTAAGTGGCGAACGTTACGGTGATTACCCTCACGTGATTCCAGTGATTGGTTTCGACATGGGCATTAACGGCGACTTCGACCAAGTTCAATACTACGGCCGCGGTCCTGAAGAGAACTACCAAGACAGCAAGCAAGCCAACATGATTGATGTTTACCAATCAACCGTGGCTGACATGTTCGAGAACTACCCGTTCCCACAAAACAACGGCAACCGCCAACACGTTCGTTGGGCTGCGCTTTCAAGCCGCGCGGGTAATGGTATTGCAGTAAAACCACAGCAAGAAATCAACTTCAGCGCTTGGTTCTACACCAACCAAAACCTGCATCAAGCACAACACACCATTGAGCTAGAGAAGAGCGGTTACATCACGCTAAACCTAGACCACCAAGTGATGGGCTTAGGCTCGAATTCTTGGGGCAGCGAAGTGCTCGACTCTTACCGAGTTTACATGGACGAGTTCCGCTACGGCTTAACTCTGATTCCATTCCAAGCAGGCGATTGCGACGCGCAGCACCTAATCAATCACAACTTTGGCGATGAGTTTTTTACGGCGAATCCACCGAAAGCTCAACCACAACAGAACGAGGCATAAGCGATGATCGTTTTAGACAACCTAGAGCAATTTAAAGTCGTTTACCGCGACGGTCGTAAATGGCAACGCTGTGTAGAAGCGATTGAAAACATCGGCAACATCAAAGATGGCGTGATGTATTCCATTGGTGACTCACTGGCTTACATGATTGAAGACGGTGTGGCTCGAAACACCGAAAACTTCACCGGTAACCGTCGTTACTTCGACGTGCATTACTACCTAGAAGGTCGTGAAACCGTCGAGTTCGCAGCCAAGTCAGAGCTAGAGCAAATTCAAGCTTACAGCGATGAGACTGACCGCGAACACCTAATGGGTAACGGCGAGACTTGCGAGTTAGCTGAAGGCCAAGTGGCGATCTTTGATAACAGCAAAGCCTACCGATTCCACGGTGATAACCGAGTACGCAAAGTGGTGCTGAAAGTGACTATTGAAGACGGTTACTTCCTTAATAAGTAACTGGAGCTAAACAAACGAAAGCAACAACAAGATCTATTCACAGTGTGTACCGAGCCTTGCCGTTCAAGGCTCAGTCACACTGCACAACGCCTTTACGCTTCTTCCCTACAAGGAAGCCTAAAGAAATAACGACTATAATTACGTGACCCTTGGAGGACACTATGTCTGAATCTGTACGCGGTAAGTTAGGTAAATTTGCCTTGCTCTCCATGACATTTGCAGCGGTATTTAACGTTCGCAACATTGTAAATAACAACATCGAATTGGGATTGAGTTCTGCTCCTATCTTTTTGCTCGCCACCCTTATTTACTTCATTCCATTCGTGTTCATTATTGCTGAATTCGTATCAGCAAATAAAAACTCTGAGTCAGGCATGTATGACTGGCTTAAACAACCGCTGGGTTCAAAAGCGGCCTACTTAGGTTCATTCCTATATTGGTTCGTGAACCTATTCTGGTTTGTATCATTACTGCCCAACGTTATCGCATACGCGTCTTACGCGATGCTTGGCTACGAGTACGCCTTCTCTCCGATAGTGACTTCGGCAATCTCAATAGGTCTGTTTGCAGCAGCGACACACATCTCGACCAAAGGTGCGAGCTGGTTAGGTAAAATTGCAGAGATCGTTGCATACGGTGTATTTGCACTGTTCGCGGTTTACGTTATCGGTGCAATGATGGCACTCGGTGGTAACCATGAGCCGGTAGAGCCAATCACGCTTGAAGCCATGACACCAACCATCAACTGGGCAACGTTAGGCATTATGTGTTGGATCTTCCAAGCAGCCGGTGGTGCAGAAACCGCAGCCGCTTACCTAAACGATGTTAAAGGTGGTCATAAGTCTTTCATCAAGGTGATCATCAGCGCGGGTATCGCTATCGGTATCATGTACGCAGTCGGTTCTCTATTAGTGAACGTATTCGTTGCTCGTGATGAACTCACTTATGCTGGCGGCATGGTTGAAATCTTCACTGGTATGGCGAACTACTTCGACATTTCACAATCTCTAACGGGTCGCTTCGTCGGTATCATTCTGTTCGTCGCTATGTTCGGTTCGATGATGATGTGGACAGCAGCGCCAGTAAAAATTCACTTCTCTGAAATCCCTAAAGGTGTTTACGGTGAGAAAACGACTGAGCTTAACGAACACGGCGTGCCTGTTCGCGCAGCATGGTGGCAATTCGCTTTCGTATTCCTAATGCTAGTGGTTAACGGCTTCGGTTCTGAGTCTGTACAAGACATGATGAACACAGCAATCAACCTAACAGCAGGTACCGCAATGTTACCGCCTATCTTCATCATGGTGGCGTACTTTGTATTCCGCTTGAAGCATGACGATACACCACGTGACTTCCGCATGGGTACTCGAGTTCAAGGTATGTCTGTTGTGTCAGTACTTATCGGTATCTTTGTTGTCAGCATGACGGCATCAGCATTCCCAACGGGTGTAGACCTAATGCAAGCGTTCTTCGTCAACGTATTTATGACCGCTGTATTCTCAGCTATCGCTTGGTGGTGGATCTCTCGCTTTGAAAAGAAGCAAGCAGGTAAAGATGCAAAGCTAGAAGCGGCTAAGCAATCGTAATACTTAGCAACATTAGAACTAATTTCAAAAGCGCCTATCATGGCGCTTTTTTTTGTTTTAAATCAGACAATTAAAAACAAAAACCCGAAAATAAAAACGCCATTCCGTCAAGGGATCACTTCACGAAAAACGTTAATTAAATCGTAATAAAACCCGAACAAAAACAAAGGTAAAACATTAACTAAATTTATTTACTCAAGGTCACATATTTGATCAATTTTGATTAACTTCCCGCCGCTTAATCTTTAATCTTCTTGCTGAAGAGACGAAAGAGTTCATATTTAAAAACGACAAAAAGCCCCTACAAGCCTTACAAATCGTCGTTCATGAAACAAACAATCTCTTTGATGAACCTCTTAACCTTTAACTCTTTGTTTTGGTAATAACTTTACTGAAAATCAAGAATAAAAAGCGCTAAGAAGTCCGATCGTAAATCTATAAAAACAACAATGAGCCAACCCTGACAAAACAAAGCGGGTGTTTGCCAAACCAACATAACAATAAAAGTGCGGCCTAGAGCCTCCCTCTCTAGGACCAAGTTATAACGATCATCAACGTGATTCACCGGAGAACATCATGTCCGAAAATAAACGCAGTACGATAGGCAAGTTTGCCCTACTGTCTATGACCTTCGCGGCGGTATACAGCTTCAACAACATCATTAACAACAACATCGAGATAGGCCTTTCCTCGGCGCCGATGTTCTTTCTAGCCACCATTTTTTACTTTGTGCCTTTTTGTTTGATCGTCGCAGAGTTTGTGTCACTGAATAAAAACTCTGAAGCGGGCGTTTATTCTTGGGTTAAAAGCTCTCTAGGCGGCCGCTGGGCGTTTATTTCGGCTTATACCTACTGGTTTGTTAACCTGTTCTTCTTCACCTCTCTGCTGCCTAGAATCATTGCTTATGCGTCGTATGCGTTCTTAGGGTTTGAGTACATATTCACGCCAATCACCACCGCGATCCTCAGTACCATTTTGTTTGCGATTGCTACGCACATTTCAAACAATGGCGCGAAACTACTAGGCCCCATCACCTCACTAACATCGTCGCTTATGTTGTTGCTAACAATGTCTTACATCTTGTTGTCTGGCGGTGCTTTGATCGGTGGTATCGAGCCAGCAGACCCAATCACCATTGAAGCGATGACACCAAGCTTTAACTGGGCATTCCTTGGGGTAATCACTTGGATCTTCATGGCGGCTGGCGGTGCAGAATCGGTAGCGGTTTACGTTAACGACATCAAAGGCGGTCACAAGTCTTTCGTTAAAGTGATCATCATTGCCGGTATCTTCATTGGTGCGCTTTACTCGGTGGGTTCAGTACTAGCAAACGTGTTTGTGTCGCGAGAAGAGCTTAAATTTACTGGCGGCTCAGTGCAGGTATTCGAAGGGCTAGCACGACACTTTGGGTTGTCTGAAATCCTAATGAATCGCTTTGTGGGCGTGGTTTCATTCACGGCGATGCTAGGCTCTCTGCTGATGTGGACAGCGACACCCGTTAAGATTTTCTTCTCTGAAATCCCTAAAGGTATCTTCGGTGAGAAAACGGTCGCTCTAAACAAACAAGGCGTTCCAGAGCGTGCGGCTTGGATTCAGTTCTTGATTGTGATTCCACTGATGTTCATTCCGACACTGGCGTCCGATACGGTTCAAGATCTGATGAGTACCATTATCAACATGACAGCTGCAGCATCGATGTTGCCACCGCTATTCATCATGATCGCGTACCTTAATTTACGTTTGAAGTTGGATCACTTACCTCGTGATTTCAGAATGGGTTCACGTATGACAGGCATTACCGTGGTCTCGATTCTGATCGGCATTTTCACTGTTGGCTTCTTTGCGTCAACCTTCCCAACAGGTGCTGACATCATGACCATCATCTTCTACAACGTGGGCGGGATTGTTATCTTCCTTGGCTACGCGTGGTGGAAGTACGGCAAATATGAAAAAAGCTTATCTCCAGAAGAGAAAAAACTAGAAGCAAAACCTGAACCAGCGAACGCTTAGTTTACCCTGCACTCTGATTTAAACTTCGGGCACTCTCATTTAAAATTCAGGCACTCGCATTTGGTGAGTGCCTTTTTATTTGTCGGTACATTTCCACTAACCATCTCGATTAAATCAAAGCCATTCAAGAATCAAAGCATTCGAACCAACAATCTAACCACCCATTAAATAATTCACCTCCAGAATACTTACAACCCTAGCCATACCTCTGCAAATTCAACTGAAAGTCAAAATAAAAACAAAGTAAATATTTACTAAAAATAGATCACACTTTTAAACTTAATTAATTTTAAACATCAAAATTATCATTAATATTGGTTTTGCGATCGTAAGTAACCTGACCAATACGCCTTGAAGAGCACCCCATATTAGAAGTCAGAACTGCTTGCGAACCTTCATTTATAACCCCGACACAGAAGTGATTAAAATGAAAAGTAGTTTTACTAAAAACACTCTTATTACAAGCTGTATTCTTGCTGCCTTAAGTACCACTGCCCACGCGGAAGAGTCCGCAGCAAACCACAGTGATACTCAGCCTCCTCAGACAGAAACTGAAACCCTATTTAACTTTTATGGTGAGCTTGGCCTTGGTGGTCACGTGGCACTCGAAGGTGATGATAAAGGCCGCTACGCAGACGGTACTTACATTGAAGCTGGCTTGGCTATCGAGCACGGTAATTGGTTTGGTCTTGCTTATATGGAAGGCTGGACAGTACAAGCCGACGACGAAGGCAATGCTTGGGCAACGGGCCACGGCTGGGGCGGCTTTGAAGGTGGTTTCAACCGCTTTTACGCTGGCTACCGCACCGACGAAAAAACAGAATTTATTGTCGGTCGTATGGACTCGTCACTGGATGACGTTCAATGGTGGGGTGACCCTACAGTTGAGTACGGCTACGCAATCTCAAACACGCGTGACGTACACCTTGGTGTGAAGATCCAAAACCTAGAGGGCAAGCTTCGCTACAGCGTTTCTTTCGCGCCAGAGTCTGACTTCTCTGAAGACGATGCTCTTGTTCACTTCGGTAAATACGACAGCTTCGCAGACCAATGGAAAGATAAGAACGCTATGGTCAATGGTTACCTTCAATACGATCTGACCGACGACTTAACCCTAATGGGTGGTGGTGAAGTTCGTAACAACGATGGTGGTGAACTATTGCTATTGGGTGCTGAGTACAAAAACTTCGCCACTCGTGTTTGGCATGATACCGATAAAGGCAACCAAGAGTCTTTCGGTAGCGAGTCTGGTATTCAAACCAGTGCATGGTACGAAGCGGCACAAGGCGTTTACCTATCTGCAGCCTACAACTACGCAAACTTTGACGGTGACAATGGCGACAAAGAAATCACCTCTTACATCAATGCTGGCGTTTGGTATGAATACGGCAACGGCGCGTTTGCGACTGCTTTCGATAGCCGCTTTGGCGTAGGCAGCGACACTGAAATCGGCGACGCTCAGGTGTTCGCAATGCAATACTTCTACTGGTAATAACAGGAATTGATCATGAAACTGAATAAATCATTCGCAGCTCTCGCTATCGGTGCAGCCCTTGTCGTTACTGGTTGTGCTTCAAACTCAATCTCTGGCTCAGGCTCAGACACAGAGCAACTGCAAGCCAACGAATTTAAGAACGTTATCGACCGTACTGGCTCACCTGAATACATGCGTGACTACGACTTCGATGACCACCAACGCTTTAACCCATTCTTCGACCTAGGTGCATGGCACGGTCATCTGCTGCCAGACAGTGCAGAAGGCATGGGCGGATTCCCAGGTACAGCACTGCTTACCGAAGAATACATCAACTTCATGGCTGATAACTTCGACCGCCTAAGCGTGTTCAAAGACGGCAAAAAAGTGGCTTTCACTATGGAAGCTTACAGCCTACCGGGCGCATTGGTTCAGACGCTAAAATCTGACGATGTGACCGTAGAAATGACGATGCGTTTTGCTTCAAACCGTACCTCTCTGCTAGAAACCAAAATCACTACCGACTCACCGGTTGAATTAGTGTGGGATGGTGAACTGCTAGAAAAGACCCACGCCAAAGAAGGCGTGGCACAAACCGACAAAACAATCGCTGAAACTTACCCTGAGTATGACCGTCAAATCGTCGCAACCGACGATGGCCTAAAGGTGACCTTCGGTAAGGTTCGTTCGACATGGGATCTACTGACTTCTGGTGAGTCTGAATACCAAGTTCACAAGTCGATTCCAACGAAAACCACGGTTGATGGTTTAGCGTTTACTTCAACGGCAAACATTGGAGCATCGACGACTATCTACACCACATACTCGCATGTTCTAACGGCAGAAGAAGCGCAAGCGGAACAGCCTGAAATCAAAAAGATCATGGCAAACCCTACCGACTTCTTAGCGGCATCAGCAGAACGTTGGGAAGGCTATCTTGAGATGGGTTTAACCAACCCGAACGCGACACCAGAGCAAGAGCGTGTTGCGGTTAAAGCGATGGAAACCCTAAACGGTAACTGGCGTGGCGCTGCAGGTGCGATGGAGTTTGACTCTGTGACACCATCCGTGACGGCGCGTTGGTTCTCGGGCAACCAAACTTGGCCTTGGGACACATGGAAGCAAGCCTACGCAATGGCTCACTTCAACCCAGTTGTAGCGAAAGATAACATCCGCGCGATGTTCGCTTACCAAATTCAGGCTGACGATGCCGTTCGTCCTTGGGATGAAGGTTACGTGCCCGATCTACTCGCTTACAACCTAAGTCCAGAACGTGGCGGCGATGGCGGTAACTGGAATGAACGTAATACCAAACCAAGCCTAGCAGCATGGGCAGTAATGGAAGTCTATAAGACCACCAGCGATGAAGCTTGGCTCGAAGAGATGTATCCAAAGCTAGTGGCATACCACGATTGGTGGTTGCGCAACCGTGACAACAACGGCAACGGCGTACCTGAATATGGCGCAGCACGCGATAAAGCACACAACACACCGGAAGGTGAAATGTACTTCACCGTGGTTCGTGGCGACAAACATGAAACAGTCGTAGGCCAAGCTGCACTGAATAAAGTGGTTGCTGAAGGTAACTACGATTACATCGAAAGCCCAGCACAAACTGCCGCGTCTTGGGAGTCAGGTCGTGACGATGCAGCCGCATTTGGTTTCATCGATAAAGATCAGCTAGACGCGTATGTAGCGAATGGCGGCAAGCGCAGCGATTGGGATGTTGAGTTCGCTCAAAACCGCGCTGAAGATGGCACGCTACTGGGCTACTCACTACTGCAAGAATCTGTCGACCAAGCAAGCTATATGTACAGCGATAACAAGTACCTAGCAGAAATGGCTGACATTCTTGGTAAAGACGCAGAAGCGAAAGAGTTCCGTGAAAAGGCTGAACACCTATCGAACTACATCAACACCTGTATGTTCGACGAAGGCACTAACTTCTTCTACGACATTCGTATCGAAGACAAACCACTAGCCAACGGCTGTGCAGGTAAACCGATTGTAGAGCGTGGTAAAGGCCCTGAAGGTTGGTCACCATTGTTCAATGCTGCTGCCACTCAAGCTAACGCTGATGCAGTTGTCTCTGTAATGAAAGATACAGAAGAGTTCAATACCTACGTTCCACTAGGCACAGCAGCGCTTTCTAGTCCTGCATTTGGTCCAGACATTTACTGGCGTGGACGTGTATGGGTGGATCAATTCTACTTCGGCCTAAAAGGCATGGATAGCTACGGCTACCGTGACGATGCGATTGAAATGGCAGGTGCGTTCTTTGACCACGCCGATGGATTAGTTCAAGACGGTCCAATCCGTGAAAACTACAACCCACTAACCGGCGAACAACAAGGCGCACCAAACTTCTCTTGGAGTGCGGCTCACTTGTACATGCTTTACAACGATTTCTTTACTGACGCAGAGTAAATCGAACCTTTTTACCTGTCCTCTGAGATTCATTAATACACCGGCTCAATAAGATACGGCGATTTAAAAAATTTCAGGCTTTGGCACTCAGCGTTATGTTGAGTGCCTTTTTTATATCTGAAGCCAAATAATCGAACAAACAAGCATTTAGACTATTTGGCCTACTATGATCCTTTTACTCCATTCGCTGTACTTTGACCGTTCTCACCACAATAGAAGCGCACCTGATAATGGTAATGCTCTTTCAATAGTTTGTATTCATCATGAACACTTGGTGTCCATGAGTCGTCACCGCCAACCCCCATATGGAAGCCATCCACATAAACAAACAGCTGTTCTTGTTCGGTTAAGTCACAAGTATGTTTTGCCTTCTGTAGCTGCTGTAACCCAAAACGACTGACTGAGAAATGGAAGTCTCCTTGCAATTCGAATGCGCCCACTTTTGCCTCACGAACATCGCAACGCAAGCCACAATCAGAAGGGAAAATATACGGGGTATGCATTTGTTCAATGTTCTGCTGATATCGCCCCATATGGGCTGACATTTTTCGATCTGGGTAGTTTTCGTGTGGCCCACGACCAAACCATTCCACCCCATCAGGCACATGCTTCAAAGCAAACTCAAAACCGACTCGAGGCAGAGATGGCAAACCTTTCGCCGCTTGCACATCCATATCTAACTTAACCTCACCATCGGTAAATAATTGGTACCGCCAAGTCGACAACAAACGAACCTGACCTTCCACTGTGTGAGCAATGATTGCCGTCACCGACACCCCGTTTTTCTGAGTGATGGATGAAAATTCGATACACTCTGGAGTGAGCCTATCTAACCTCATCGCCTGCCAGCGTGCTATCCATGAATTAGGGTCGACGCGGTTTGCTTCACTGACACCGATATCGTTGTCCAATGGTGCACGATAAAAGTTATCTCGAAGACCACTCGCAAGCTGTTCCACCCCTTTGATTTTCCAGCTCTCTAATGTCCCAGATAACCTGTCGAACTCAACTTGATAAGCATCACCACTCACCGTCAGCAGCGCATCGGTTTCAGTCACTTTCGGTGGAAATTGAGAGAAGTTGGCATCCAACATCAATTGCGACTGAGTGGGTAAGGTAAGCTGTTCAATCGCCGTCACATGGCCTTTATTCGCCCATGTAGTATTAGTGTTTAATACCACTTCGAGATTGAGGTAATTAAGCGCGTTGGCCGTATGAGGAATAGTCACACCGTTAAGCTCTATCTGGACACTCTCCCCCGCATCAACCATCAATTCGATACAACCATCGCTCGTCACCACACCATTCTGGGTAACCGTCCAATTCAACGTTTCAATCCTGCTGGTCACAAATAGGTGTTCGCTGTGTACCTCAATCACCAGTGGTGATGCAGAAACCAGCTTGAACTGATAAAACTGTTGCGCCTTTTTCACTTCATGCAGCGTTGGATGCACTGTTCGGTCTGGGAATACCAAACCATTAATGCAGAACTGGCGATCATTAATCTCGTCGCCGAAATCACCACCGTATCCCCAATACGGCTTGCCGCTCGAATCGGTTTTGGTGATCCCT
>NZ_JANVFC010000004.1:44457-45451 GCF_025195005.1 Vibrio sp. NC2 | reverse complement strand
AGGACGTTGCTCGTTTGGCAGAGCGATCGCTTTACGAATACCCACGCGAGGTGTCACTTCAGGTTGACTCTCAACCACAGGTAAATCCCAATCAACCCGCGCATACATAGGACATAAAATATCGGTCGCTGCTGTATCAGCCCCGCCACCTTCATACTGAACGGGACGTGTTGGATCAGCTTGCTTCACCCATTGATACATCGCATGGTGATTACGACCAATCCCCGACTCATTCCCCAACGACCAAATGATCACGCTGGCGTGGTTTTTATCGCGCTCCACCAGCCTTGTCATTCGTCTCATGTACGCATTCAACCACGACGAATCATTAGACAGTCGACACATCGGAAATTGACCATGGGTTTCCACATTCGCTTCATCAACCAGATACAGGCCATACTCATCACACAATTCATACCATAATGGGTGATTCGGATAATGAGCGGTTCTAACGGCATTGAAGTTGTTCTGTTTCAATAACTTGATGTCTTGAATCATGCATTCACGCGTCATGGTATGACCCAGCTCAGGGTGATGTTCATGGCGATTCACACCACGAATCAGCAACGGCTTACCGTTAACTTTGAGCAAACTATCGGTAATTTCAACACATCGAAATCCGACATCGTAAGCCTCACAATCGACAAGCTCATCATGTTCATTGAGCAATGACACCACACAACGATACAGATAAGGTGATTCGGCACTCCACTTGTTCGGATTCACCACTGAAATGCGGTGTTCAGCGACTTCAGACCAAGGTCCTTTCTCATCCACAACTCGCTCACCAAAGCCCACGATTTGAGGTTCACAAACCAACTGTCCTTGAGCATCATAAAGTTCAGCTCTCAGCTTATCGAAGCCTTCTACATCATTGCTGTGCTTGGTTATTTGCGTAGAAATATTTAAAACCGCATCGCGATAGCAAGCATCTAGCTGCGTCTCAATACCAACATCCTCGATTGCGACCTTGGGCTTTCTCAATAAAGTCACA
>NZ_JANVFC010000004.1:0-44251 GCF_025195005.1 Vibrio sp. NC2 | reverse complement strand
GGTCAGCCTATGGGTATCTAATAGCTCCGGTTCTGTGCAGTTAAAATGCGTTCGGTAGAGCCCTGTCGGATTATCGCTAGGGACGAAGGGAGGGTTATCAGCGAAAGGATACTTCACATTGGTATAGATCGGTTTATCAAAGCCTTGCATCTGCCAGTTGCTTGGCACTGTGATCGACTTCCATGAGGAATCATCAAAATGTTCAGAGACAAACTCTTCGCAGACCAACTCAGGCGAACCGAACAGCTGAAACTTCCAAACCCCATTAAGAGACAAGGTGCGTGACGAGTTCTTCCCCACAGCCTCAGCCAAAGAGGTGTAACCATTCAAAGGAGCATGAGCCTCAACAACGTTATGATGAGTGATGTGTTGATTTTCCCATTCACGGGCAGAGATGATTTGAGAGAAAGTTCTCATTGAGTGTTCCTTACGATAAACCGTTCAAAGTGAATCATTGCAAGTGATACTCAGTGCTCCATAACATTCAAACATGACGAACACCAACGAATCAGCACTGGCAATAATCCCTAGAGAGACAAAAGAAAAGCCGCAGCCAGAACCGCTGCGGCTATTGAGATATTACTTAAAGGTACGCTTGCTCACCTTATCGAGTTTCTTCAAGATTTTTTCGATTCGGTCAGGGTGAACCATAAACTCTTGGAAGCCTTTCATGCCTTCTTTGGCCATCGCAGGATCGGTATCACGGTCATAGAACTGAGCCGTACCATCGGTAGAAGCAAGCATTGCTACGCCTTTATCTAAGAACGGATCTGACTTGGCTTTGGCTTTATTGTTGGTCGGAATTTGTAACAGCATCTCATTGATCAGCTGTTGGTTTTCAGCGCGAGCAACAAACTCTAAGAACTTACGTGCATCTTCCTTATTTTTCGCTTTTGAAGGAATGTGTAGCGTATCCATAGGCGCATCTTCAGACATAGGAACACTTGGGTCGATGACAGGGAATTGGAAGAAATCCATCTTGCCATCCAACTCAGCAGGGAAGTTAGGCGTGATGAAGTTACCCATCAGGTACATCGCCGCTTTACCGTTGTACAAGAAAGGTTGAGCTTCTTGCCAAGAATAAGAGGCGTGATTTTCTAGATAGTAACCAGGCTCAACAAGCTCAGCCCAGTTAGCGAACGTTTTCTTCACACGTTCGTCAGAATAAGGCACCTTGCCTTCCATCAACTGAATATGGAAATCCAAGCCGTTGGTACGCATGTTGATGTAATCAAACCAACCCGCAGCAGTCCACAAGTACTTAGTACCAATCGCAAACGGCGCCACACCATTTTCTTTCAGCGTTGCCGATGCCGATTTCAGATCATCCCATGTTTTAGGTTCAGCAATTCCATACTGTTCAAAAATGTCTTTGCGGTAGTAGATACCCCATTGGTAATACGTGTATGGCACACCAAATTGCTTGCCATTCACCGTCATTGCAGGTGCGGCTGACGCAAAGTCTTGCTTCATGTTGTTGTCAGTCCAAATATCACTCACATCTTCAAACAGGCCGCGGTCAACAAAGGCTTTCATTCGGTTACCCGCATACCAAAAAACCACGTCCGGCGGCGAAGTGACCAACCAATTACGAATCGTTGTTTTGTACGACTCGTGATCGTACAAGTTGTACTTGACCGTAATATCTGGGTTTTCTTTTTCAAAACGGTTAATGATCTCACCCCACGCCTCTTTTGGCGCTGGATCAGAAGCATCAGAGTTTATGACCAAAGTGCCTGCAAACGAGGTTGCAGACATGGAGGCAGCGAGCACTGCAGAGGCAGCGATATGTTTCACGTATTTCATATTGAGGTCCTTGTTATGGAGCTAAGCTCTCTAAGTCCAATTCTTATTGTTTTCTCTCGTAGGGTTGTTCGTGTTTTAGTTTCTCTTCAATGATTCATCCATTCGGGATGTCGGTAGCAATAACGACTAAAGCCGTCGCTATTGCTAGGTTCGTGTATCGATTCTTATCTCGTTATTTACCCTTTGGTCGCACCTAATGTCAGGCCTGCGATAAAGTGCTTTTGCATGGTAAAGAACAGCACTACCGGTGGGATAGCCGCAACCACTGCACCCGCCGACATAAACTGCCAAGACGCCAGCCATTGGCCTTGAAGTGAGCTCAACCCCGCGGTTACTGGGCGAACGTCATCACTCTGAACCAGTACTAGTGCCCAGAAGAAGTCATTCCAAATAAAGGTAAACACCAACACGGCTAACGCTGCTAAAGCTGGGCGAACCAAAGGGAGTACGACATGCCAGAATATTTTCCATTCACTCACCCCTTCAACACGCGCCGCTTCGATCAAGGCATCTGGGATCCCAACAATAAAGTTACGCATGAACAAGGTACAAAAGCCGGCTTGAAAAGCGATATGGAAGAAAATCAATGCCCAATGGGTATCGTAAAGGCCAAGTCCAATCGTTAAATCACGCACTGGAATCATCAAAATTTGGAACGGAACAAAGTTGCCCGCGATAAACATCGCAAAGATCCAAACGTTGGCTTTGAAGTTGTATTTCGCCAAGGCATACCCAGCTAAAGTCGAAAGAGCGACAGCCCCTGCGACCGCTGGCAGTGTGATGATCAAGCTATTGATTAGGTACTGCCCCATTGAGGTGGAGGTAAAAACTTGGGTGTAGTTCTCAATGAACTGAATCTCGCTCGGCCAGCCCCAGTAATTACCTTTGTTGATGTCATCCATCGACCGAATCGACGTCATCATCACGGCGATTAGCGGTAATAACCACATCACGATCGAGATAGGTAACGCGACTCGGTAGCTGATATTAGTAAAGCGACCGGCTTTTTGAATTGGTTGCGGAAACATTATTTTTCACTCCTTAACATGCGCCACAAGAAGTAAGCGATATAGATATCCATAATCAGAAACAGCACCACAGAAACCGCTGCACCGTAACCCATTCGATAGTTAAAGATAGACTCTTCATACATTTGATACGCCAGTACCGTCGAGCTGCCCCAAGGTCCACCCGCCGTCATGGTTGCCACTAAATCGAAAGAACGCAGGGCACCAATCACGGTCACGACCACGGCAATAAACGTCGCCGGTCTTAGTTGAGGCAACACCACATACCAGAGCATGCGCCACTTCTTTGCACCATCCAGTCGCGCCGCTTCTAATTGCTCTGGGTCGAGGTTGTTCAACCCCGTGAGATACAAGATCATGCAGTAAGAAATTTGTGGCCACAGACCAGCAGCGATGATTCCATAGGTGACGTAGTCTTCATCAGCAAGTATTGAAACGGGCTCAAAACCGAAGGTACCCAATACCATATTGAAAAGACCAAATGACGGGTCATAAAACCAAGAAAATACGAGGCCGACCACCACTTGAGAAATAACAAAGGGGAAGAAGAATAAGGATTTAACGACACGAATGCCTTTCACTTGTTGGTTTAAGAAAAGGGCAATCGCCAAGCCACACGGTGGCGCAAGCATAAAGAAGATCAACCAAAGGAAGTTATTCGTTAACGAAGTATAAAAAGCATCTGAGTCAAATAGCTCACGATAGTTCTCAAGCCCCACCCACTCTTTTTCGCCTAACCCATCCCACTCAAAGAAGCTCAGCCAGATACTGTCCAAGATGGGGTAGATAACATAGAGAGAGAAGATAGCGATGGCTGGCGCCAAGAACAGCCAAGGTGACACCTTAGAACTAATGCGCCTTTTCTTTTTCGCCGATGGGATGCGATTTTCTGGGTATATCGTTTTCACAGATTGCTCCATTTCCCGAAATTCCTTGTATTAAAAGCTTCATTTACTATTTGATTAATTTCCACCTAGATTTCTAAATTCAATCTAGCAACTCAGCATTTATGGTAATTACGTTCAAATATTAGGCTTATTGATAATATTACGCACAGTTATGTTTTATTTTTGTAAACGTTTCCACAAAAATCAGTATAGATCGCCAAATTTATATGACCACGATCAATAAATCATGCGAGGCACCTAACAAATTTCTGATGAAAGCGTATGTTTTAAAGGCAAAGAGATGCAGTCCAACGAAGCAAGGAGAGAGCATGGCTGATATCAGCTTAAAACAGGTCATCAAACGATATGGTGATGTTCAAACGATCCATGGTGTTGATCTAGAAATAAGTAACGGCGAATTCGTAGTATTCGTTGGACCGTCTGGTTGCGGTAAATCAACTCTCTTACGCTTAGTTGCTGGCTTGGAAGAGATTACTGAAGGTGAGATCCATATTGGCGATGATCTGGTTAACGATGTCGATCCTGCCGAGCGTGGCGTGGCGATGGTATTCCAGTCCTACGCCCTTTATCCGCATATGACGGTTGAAGAAAACATGGGCTTTGGCCTGAAAATGAACGGGGTAGCTAAAGAAGTCGTCGAGAAACAAGTCACGAGTGCAGCGAAAACGCTTCAACTAGATCCTTTATTGAAGCGTAAACCGAAAGAACTTTCAGGTGGACAACGTCAGCGTGTTGCTATCGGTCGAGCAATTGTTCGCAACCCAAAAGTGTTCTTATTCGACGAGCCTTTATCAAACTTAGATGCTGAACTTCGTGTCGATATGCGCTTACAAATCGCCAAATTGCACCAAGATCTGCAAAATACCATGATTTATGTCACGCACGATCAGGTCGAAGCAATGACGCTTGCTGACAAGATCGTAGTACTGAGAGATGGTCGAGTAGAACAAGTTGGTTCACCTCTCGAACTGTATCATTCTCCACAAAATGAGTTTGTGGCTGGCTTTATTGGCTCTCCGAAAATGAACTTCTTACCGTGTATCGTGAACAGCATCTCAGAAACTCATGCCCAACTGACCGTCAATGGACTTAATAAAATGACTCTACCATTGCCAAGTGATGGCCTTGCCGAAGGACAAAAATTGACTCTTGGTATTCGACCAGAACATTTGGAGATCAATGGCGAGTCAGATATCACGATTGAGTTCCAGAGCGAAGTGGTAGAACGATTGGGCAATAGTACCTATATGTTTGGCCAATCATGTGGCGTTGATAGCTTTAAGGTCCACCTACCCGGAGATCAAGAGGTCGCACGTTATCAGTCTCTCAATTTAAATTTCGCATCAAAAGATTGCCATCTGTTTGATGCTGAAGGTCAGCGTATTAACTAGGCTTTAAAAACGGTAGAGCTAGCTCGATGTCGCTAGCTTTACCACTTCATTTCAAACTCATTGCTTGTGCCACTTTTAAGTAGTTAAACGCTTCCACTTTCTTCCTCTTTACCTTATGAAACATCTCTCAAAAGTTTCATAACTCACACCTAAATGTTGGCCTATGAAGGCTTATTCGAACTTTATTTACCCTTAATAGCTATCCGGACATTAATTTGATAGTCGTTTACTCAATAATGGCTAAACTATAGTGTCGCTTACCCCTTTCTGAGAAAACCCAAATGCCTAATGCTGATTCCACCCTAAATAAACGCATGGGAATCGTTGCGCTCACCTGGCCAATTTTTATCGAAGTTCTTCTAAGAACCGCACTCAACACCAGTGATGTATTCATGTTATCGGGGTACTCAGACAAAGCCGTGTCTGCCGTTGGTGTTATCTCTCAGATATCCTTTTTTCTGATCATCGTCTCAACTATGGTCAGCAGTGGTACAGGCATCCTAATCGCACAGTACAACGGTGCTTCTCGCACTCAAGAGAGCGCTCACGTGGGCGTGGCGAGCATTATCTTGGCCATTATTACCGGTGTGTTACTCAGTATGATTGCGATTCTTGGTGCTGAATATTTTATTCCTCTCTACCAACTGGAAGCTCAAGTCGAACAGTACGCTCAAGAGTATCTGTTTATCAGTGGTGCTCTCACCTTTAATGTCACGATAGGTGTCGTTCTCACCACGATTCTGCGCAGCCATGGCTATTCAAAATCACCGATGGTCATCAACATGATTGCAGGTGTGATCAACATCTTCGGCAACTACTGTGCACTTTACCAACCTTTCGGGTTGCCAGTGTACGGCGTACAAGGGGTTGCAACAGCGACAGTCATTAGCCAAGTGATCGGCTTATTGATCTTAATCGGTGTCGTAAGAAACAAAGGCATTGACCTACCGATGAAACAGTTCAAATCTGTGCCTAAAGCTATCTATCAAAAAATCATGAAGATCGGCTCTATGAACGCTGGAGAAGTACTCTCTTACAACATGGCGCAAATCAGTATTACCTTCTTTGTGGTTCAGATGGGAACGTCTTCACTGGCCGCGTTTACTTACGCACAAAACATCGCACGCCTCTCTTTTGCCTTTGCCTTAGCCATCGGCCAAGGTAGCCAAATCCAAACGGGTTATTACATAGGTAAAGGTTGGATAGATGAGATAGCCAACCGTGTACAACGATACTTTGTAGTAGGCTTCATCGCCTCTATCACCATTACCTGCGTGGTCTATATTTTCCGATTCGAGATTTTGGATCTCTTCACTCAAGACCCAGAGATCATCGCACTGACTGCCGCACTCATCGCAGGCTCGATACTTTTAGAAGGTGGTCGCGTGTTTAATCTGATTTTCATTTCTTGCTTAAAAGCCGCAGGCGATATTAAGTTCCCGATCAAAATGGGCATTCTTAGCATGTGGGGCATTGGCGTTGCGATGAGCTATTTACTTGGTGTGCATTGGGGTTATGGCGTATTTGGTGCTTGGATGGCAATCGCGATGGACGAATGGTTCCGCGGATTGATTATGGTTCGTCGCTGGCGAGCGAAGAAATGGACTCGATTCTCTTTGTAAATTTGTAAGTAGTAAGTAGTAAGTAGTAAGTAGTAAGTAGTAAGTAGTAAGTAGTAAGTAGTAAGTAGTAAGTAGTAAGTAGTAAGTAGTAAGTAGTAAGTAGTAAGTAGCCAGACAATAACCAATCATAAAAACAATATGTTAGGCATCTCACTCATTACAATTGAGATGCCTTTAAAGTTATTGGCCTACTATGATCCTTTTACTTATCAAGCTCATTTTAAAAGAACAAATAGCAGGCTCAGTGGAGGTTATGCGGCAGCTTCAAGCGCTTTCTTACGCTTTGCTAATCGGCCAAAAATACCGACTAACATTACAATGCCGCACACACCGTACACCTGCATGATGGTTGGATCATCCGAGACAAAACCAACATCAGAGAACATCACGTAAGCACCTAATACCATGTAGAGAATGATAGCCGAAGCTTCGAAACGGAACTTCCAAGGTGTGACATCGATATTTTCATTCACAGGCATCACGTAATCATCTTCACGTGGCATGAAGTAGCCAATGATGAACATCAGCGCTGTACATACAACAAACAGAATCGCCAATTGGTGTAAGAAGTGAATAGGTGTTTTGAACACTAGCTGCATCGCAGCGTATGAACTTACAAATACCACCAATGCCACTTTAGCCGCTAGAGCTGGCACACGTTTAGAGATGTAACCCACAAACACGATAGTAAAGATTGGCACACTGAAGAAGCCCGCTACCATTTGTAGGTATTGGAACAGACCTTCTGGTGCGTACATGATGAATGGTGCGATACATACCGAGATAATCGCGATTACAACGCCAAAGATACGGCCTTTACCCACCAGCTCTTCATCCGTTTTGCCTTGGCCAAACAAAGGTTTGTAGACATTCAATGCAAATAGAGTGGTCGAACTGTTAAGCACGCCATTAAATGTACTTAGGATGGCACCAAACATAACCGCGACAAAGAAGCCAACCAACGGCTTAGGCAAAACTTCGTTAACCAAGCGCGTGTACATAGTGTCTGGATTACCGGCATCTGCACCAAACATGTGGAATGCAATGATGCCTGGAATAATTAGGAACAGCGGAGAGATAACCTTAATCGCACCAGCAAGAATCACCCCTTTCTGACCTTCTTTTAAGTTCTTAGCACCCAATGCACGCTGGATGATTGATTGATCCGTACCCCAGTAGTAAAGGTTCACAAGTAGAAGACCTGTAAACAAGGTTGAGAACGGCAGTGGATCAGTCTCTGTACCAACCGATTGCAGTTTCTCTGGCGCGGCATAAAGCAGAATATCCAAGCCAGCACCAAAGCTGCCCTCACCCAACACCATTAAACCAAACACGGGGATCATCATGCCGCCAATAATAAGACCAACACCATTAATAGTATCGGCAATCACGACCGCTTTTAGGCCGCCATAAATCGCGTAAAAGAAGCCAAGTAGACCAATCGTCGCCGAAATAAGGGCTATTGAACTAAACTCTGAAATATTTAGCAAAGCTTGAACATCAAAGATCTCCCCCAAAACAACGGCACCGGCATAAAGTGTGGTTGGCAAGATATTGATGACGTACTGGCACAAGAAAAGTAACGTCACAAACTTTTTCACCGACATGTCGTAACGGCTCTCTAAGAAGTCTGGAATCGTCGTTATCCCTTGCTTCAGGTAACGCGGTACCAACATCAAAGCGATGATCACCAAAGTGACACCAGAGGCCACTTCCCACCCCATGACACTCATGTTGTGGGTATAAGCTTGTGCACTCATGCCAACAAAGCTAGTCGCGCTCAAGTTGGTTAAAATTAGGGAGCTGGCAATCAAACCACCGGTTAAGCTTCTTCCGCCAAGAAAGAAACCGTCTTGTGAGGTGTTCTTGTCATTTTTAACTTTGTTGTAGGTAAACGCGACAACAAAACCAGTAAATAACAAGAATGACAGCAGAACTGTAATAGACATTTTGTTTTCCTTAAGTTTAGTTATTGCGGCAGCAATTCCTCGCTGCCGATTATATTTTTATATTTAGAATTTTATTTGTAGGGGTACTCAGAGTTAGCGCTTCATATCTTTTTCAGATGAACAATCAAGGCTGACTCTGGGTCTAGAATCGGTAAGGTCAATCCAATTTCCTTGAGGTTATCGCCACTCAGGGTCAACGTTTTGTCGAGCCATTGGGGGCGCTGTTTCATCAACTGGAAACTGGTTTTTGGCATGTCCACTAACTTCACTTGATACATCGCGTTGTCTTCCACACAGCTAATACGAAGTGGCGAAGGCAGAGCATATTCAGGCATCGCTAATTGGCACACGGTGATCAGCATTTCATCGTCATTTTCAACGCCATAAATATTCTGATTTTTGTCCGAAGGATCCATTCGGAAACTACGACCAGAATGCAAAACATGACGAAATTGCTTATGCAGTGAGATGTAATGTGAGAATGCTTGTTTCTCTTCCGGTGACTCTTTAACAGGGTCAAGCTCAACACCCATGTGCCCCATGAGTGCGGTTACACCACGCATATTGATGCTGTGACGACGGTTGGTTGAGTGGCATTCTGCTGGGCCAATGTGCGCCCCCATCACTTCTGGTGGGAAGAAGTAACTCATGCCTTTCTGAATGGCTTGGCGCTCTAAGGCATCATTACAATCCGATGCCCAGAAACGATGGGTTCGTTTTAGAATTTCAAAATCGATACGGCCGCCGCCCGAAGAACAAGATTCAATCTCAACTTCTGGGTGCGCTAGATTCAACTCATCAACAAGACGGTATAGCGCTTTAGTTTGACCATGCACCGCAGCTTTACCTTGATGCCCAGGTTGAACCAACTCTCGGTTCATGTCCCACTTAAGGTAAGTGATGTTGTATCGAGTCAGCAGCGCATTGAGGCGTTCATACAAGTAGTTAAAACACGCTTCATTTTGTAGGTCTAACACGTATTGCCAACGACCAGATGGTTGATGATACCCTTGTAGACCAAGTACCCAATCCGGATGGTTTCGATAAAGATTAGAGTCTTGGCTAACCATCTCAGGTTCAACCCACAGGCCAAACTCCATACCCTGTTGATTAACATGTTCAATCACAGGTTCTAAGCCATTTGGGTATTTCACTTCATCCAAATACCAGTCGCCCAGTGCCGTGCGTTCACCATCACGCCCCACAAACCAACCATCATCAATAATGAAACGCTCAACGCCCATCACGCCCGCTTCTGTTGCCATTTGCATGATGTAGTCAGGCTTGTGATCAAAATAGATCCCTTCCCATGTGTTTAAATGAACGGGACGAGGTTTATCGGTTGGGAATTTAATAATGTTGTCGCGAACAAATTGTTGAAAGCGTTGCGCGATGCCATTTAAACCTGAGTTGCTGTAACAGCCATAGAGCCAAGGTGTCTGATAAGTTGCCTCTGGTTCTAGAATCGATTCACCCGCTAGCAATAACTCTCCCGCTTGAACAAAGCGGCGGCCATCACTACGAACATCCGCGCGCATTTGGTGGTTACCGCTCCAACCCAAATGAAATCCCCACACCAAACCGTTCTGCTCTGAGAACCCTTGAGTGCCTGCAAACATGCCAGGGAAGTTTTCATGTGAAGTACGACCGCGACGGTTCTCTTGCATGAAGCCGCCATGTTCAAAACGCTGACGTTGCGTTTGAAATTCATGACACCAACGGCCATGGAACGTCATGAGTTCGTTGGCGTGATTCGGCAATGGCAACGTAGAAGAAAGCTTATTCAGGTAGTATTTATTGCTGCCTTTATTGGTGACGGTTACACGCTTTTGGACGACGTCAGATTCGAAATCCAGTTTGATCTCAACCTTAAGATCCAGTAGAGCAACCTTGTCTTCAAGGAGGAAACTCACGTCTTGATCTTGAGCATCGTAACGAACTGTCTTAAAGACGGGAGCCCAATCAAGCCCTTCTCTATGACCTTCAATGCCCGGAGCGTTAAAGTGCCCACTGCCTAACTCAGGACAAAGAGAGAGAGGCACATCCACATCTAGTCGCGCTTGAGAAATCGGTCTTTCTGTCGAAAGCAGAAGATCTTCATCAATACTTGCGATCTTTGCCCCCCAATGCAAAACCTCTGGAACACGCCCTGATTTAATGATCAAACTATGGTTTTTACTCTTTAAGTGAATAAATTCGTTCATTACTAATCTCTATTGTTTTCGTAAACATAATATAGAAATAATAGTGAACCCATCACGCCAGATTAGTATCCAAAACCCACAAAATCGTGATGTAAATTGGCTTTAATATTCGAAAAATTTGCACAAGATCGACTGTTTCCGGAAACATTTTTAATGTTTTAAAAGACATTTATTTGAGAGTGAGCAGAGTTTAGTTTGGTAAATTTCGGTAGGCTTATTTCACTCTAAAAT
The DNA here is from genome assembly GCF_025195005.1 of Vibrio sp. NC2. Lineage (NCBI taxonomy): Bacteria > Pseudomonadati > Pseudomonadota > Gammaproteobacteria > Vibrionales > Vibrionaceae > Vibrio > Vibrio sp. NC2. The sequence goes on along the minus strand of NZ_JANVFC010000004.1, from coordinate 33,112 downwards.
ATTCGATGAGCAGAGCGATGAGTATCACCTTCAAAGACGTAGCAAAACTGGCAGGGGTATCTACCCAGACAGTATCTCGAGTAACCAATGGCTCACAAGACGTCGCGGAATCCACCCGTAACAAGGTTAACGCCGCGATAAAGCAACTGGGTTATGTACCCAATAAAGGTGCTCAAATGCTCAGTAGAGCCAAGTCCACCAGCGTTGGTTTAGTCACTCTCGATATGGCACTGCATGGCGCAGCAATGATCGCCAATGGCGTGCGAATGCAGGCTCATGATATGAGTTATGGCGTTGCTTTCTCTGTTGTTGCCGAGCCCAATCTCGCGAATACCCGTGAGGCAATCCGTGAACTGATGGCTCAACAGGTCGACAGCATAATTCTGAATGTGCCATTAAAGAGTGCCGATGCAGAATGGTTAGTGGAACAATATCAGCACCTCAACCTAATCTTCATTGATGTCCCTTCTAACAGCCAAGTGAACTATGTTTGCGGTGATCATGCGGAAGGAGCAAAACTGGCGGCTCAACATCTACTTGAGAGCGGACGAACGGACTTCCTGTTAATCACTGGTCCGAACGAATCCAGCGCCTCAAAGATTCGTCACCAAAGTTGGTTAGCCGCGTTATCAGATGCAGAGAGTAAGGTGCAGTATCAATATCAAGGAAACTGGCAAGCAGAAAGTGGTTATCTTGGCGTTCGAGAAGCTGTCGCTAAACAAGCCGTATTTGATGCCGTGTTAGTGGCAAGTGATCAGATGGCATTGGGAGCTTTACGTGCACTGCAAGAACTGCAGATACCTGTCCCTGATAAGGTTGCGGTCGTCGGCTTTGATGGCATAGAAGACAGTGCGTTTTTTAATCCACCACTGACCACCATCAAACAAGACTTCACCACGATTGGCCGACAAGCTGTGGTACTTGCAGAGAAGCTCAACGCTAACTCACAAGATGCTTTACTGCAGCACCATATCGAAACGGCATTACTCCCAAGAGAAAGCAGCCAACCTAAGGTGAGGACTCACTATGAAAAACAAGAGATCGAGCAACTGCTAAAAAGAATTCAGACCCTTTTGCCAGAATCGACATAAAAGAAAAAGCGCTAGGGGGAGCTAGCGCTTTAAGACCAACTAAGTCCGTTTAGCCTGGTAGTTTTTTAAGCTATATCATGAGGATATAACCAATTTTTTTACTTAGGTAAATCAAAAAGCCTATTCTTTACGACTGCTTTGAGTCGTAAATTAAGTATAGTCGAGTTGTGAAAAATGGAAGGAATTATTTCGGTTATTTTTACTAAAGCGAATAACGCTAAAGTAGAAAACCAGCTCAAATGAACTAACCTTTAATCATGATAGGAAATCTTGATGAAGGGCTATATGGATTCAGAGACGACCACCGCCAAACCCACTCCTCAAAAAGAACAATCAAACTTATTGTCGTCTTTACTTCATGAATTCAGAAGAAACAAACTGATTCTGTATTATGTTGCATTTACGACACCGTTAACGTTAGTTGTTAATTATTTCGTGCCTCATGAAGTTCGATACAACATATATACCTACTTAGAGATCTTAGCCACGGTCTGTTACGTCACCTTTATTTTATGGGCGACATACTACTACTGCCATTTATTGTTCAATCGAGAAAAAAGACCCACTAAACAATTCATCAATAAAATTAAAACTCTGTTGTTTCCAGTATCAAAGCCGCTCTACTTTATTTTATTAATGCTCGTCTTAAACATCTCATTCTCTAGCTATACCTTCTTAAAATCAGTCATTCCTTATCTCAATCCATATTTTTTAGATCTCGATTTTTACCATTTAGATAAATGGTTGCACTTTGGCATTTCACCTTGGGAAATTACCCACTTTTTTTTACCGAATTCAATAGCTTCACTCGCCATCAACATCTTGTACAACTTGTGGTTTTTTATCATGTGGGGAATGCTGCTTTATTTTGTCATTTACCGTAAAGATGACCAACTTCGCAACCAGTTTTTACTCACATTCTTAAGTTCGTGGTTTATCATTGGGAACATAATGGCGACCCTTCTGTCATCAGCCGGCCCTGTTTTTATTAGTCACTTCAATGACCAAGATTTGTATCTTCCTTTGATGCAAAGATTAAACATGCAGAGCGCAGAACTCACTGAACGTGGCTTTATGTCTTTGTGGGCACTCAGTACTCAAGATGCGCTTTGGGCAAGCTACGTTGGAGGTATTGGAGATATAGGGACTGGCATCTCAGCCATGCCTAGCATGCATGTAACCATATCTGTTCTGATTGCGATGACATCATTCAAATTGAATAAGAAACTCGGTTACATAGCGTGGATTTACGCCTTTTTTATTCAGGTTGGTTCGGTGCATTTGGCATGGCATTACGCTGTTGACGGTTATGTCGGCGCACTAATGGTTATTACCCTCTGGCACTTGATAGGTTACATGCTTAGAAGAAACTCACCATCAATCACTTAACAGCAATGACAATCTCAACCGCCTGGGAGATCACTTTTCTCAAGTGAGTATTCTTGTCGTCTAATTGCTTTCCCTTACGATAAACAAGCTGTATATCAAAATCAGGAACGTCTATTGGCGGGGTGACAGCTATCAGTGAACTGTCGACATTAGGGGCGTTTCTAGCGACTAACTTAGGCACAATACACAATAGTTTTCTGCCACTGATCAATCGCTTTACCGTTAAGAAGTTGCTCGATGCGATTGCCACTTTTCTGGTGTAGCCCAGCTCAGCCAATTTAGTATCAACTGCGGTTTTTAGGGCTCCATTAGGCGATACTAAGGCGTGCTCCACAGAGACAAATGATTGCAGTGACATAGGCAACTCAACATCCAACACCGATTCATCAAGCAAGCAGACATGTTGCTCAGTATAGAGAAGTTCTGTGCCATACAATTTAGGCACTTCACCAAAACTGCCTATCGCAATATCTAGCTTAGCCTCTTCAAATACCTGCTGATAATTGGTTCGATTAACGTTGAAAAACGCGACTTGAGAGCTTGGCGAAACTTGCTTAATAAAGTCAAAGATCATTGGGCCAAACATCTGTTCAGCGTAATCGGTCAGCCCTATTTTCCAGCTGCCTCTATAACTATCAACTTCAAACCTTTTGGACAACAGAACTTCAGATTGAATAGTATTAAGCAACGCATCGACGGTGCTTGATAATTCAATGGCTCGGTCGGTCGCTTCCATCTTGCTACCGACCCGCTCAAACAAAGGATCATCAAACAGCTTTCTCAGTCTTTGTAAGCTATGGCTCATCGCTGATTGGCTGACATAACAACGCTCAGCCGCTTTGCTCACACTGTTCGTTTTATACAGTGCCTGTAGTGCAATCAATAAGTTAAGATCAATTCCTTTCCAGTTAAAGTCAGCCACAAAACAATCCCATATCATTCATAGTTATAATTAAAACAATTAATTTGAATCATAGTCCAACTCCACCTAAATTACGCTAAACATTTATCTGGAATCGATCATGCTTTCAATTTTTAAAACCTTTTTCTGGCTTGGCTGGATTAGCTTTGGTGGACCAGCGGCACACATTGGCTACTTCCGTAAAACCTTTGTTGAGAAACTGAATTGGTTATCCGACGAAGAGTACGGGCAAATTGTCGCCCTCAGTCAATTTCTGCCGGGTCCAGGCTCAAGTCAGGTTGGCTTCGCGGTTGGTTACAAAAAAGGTGGCTTAACCGGTGCGATTGCCGCATTTGTAGGCTTCACCTCCCCTTCTGTCATCCTAATGTTGATATTGGCCTTAGTGAGCAATCAGTTGTTGGAAGCACCGCTTTTCATTTCAATCATCCACGGACTTAAGCTACTCGCGGTCGTGGTTGTGGCTGACGCCACTTTCGGCATGTACAAAAACTTTTGCCAATCAAAGATAGCAACAACACTGTGTGTGATAACCGCGATTGTTCTGCTTTTAATTCCTGGGATCTGGCCTCAGGTATTAGTTCTATTGTTTGCTGCTATGGTTGGCAGTAAGTTCTTAACCTCACACGAATTGAAAACAGTACCTTCGACGCACAAGATATCGTTAACACCACTCGTGATTTTCGTTGCTTTACTGGTTGGTCTGCCTCTATTCAGTGCTTACTCTCAAGGCATTGAAGTATTTGGCTTGTTCTACCAAGCAGGCAGCTTGGTATTCGGTGGCGGTCACGTGGTTCTTCCGTTGTTACAGAATGGCATTGGTGACCAACTGTCTCAAGATGCCTTCCTAACAGGCTATGCCGCAGCGCAAGCCGTACCGGGCCCGATGTTTACGTTAGCCACTTACCTAGGTTATGTATTAATGCCATCAGCACCGATCACAGGGGCACTGCTCGCAACGATTGCGGTGTTCTTACCGGGCTTCTTGCTGCTACTGGGTGTATTGAAGAACTGGCAGGCAATTGCGAGTAAACCTTTGGTGGCTGGTGCTCTTACCGGTGTGAATGCAGCAGTTGTTGGTCTATTACTTGCGGCTCTATATCAACCGATCTTCACAAGTGCAGTGAGTAGCGGCATAGACTTCGCTCTGATCATTGTTGGCGTGTGGTTATTGAAAGCAATGAAGATGCCGATTGTAGGGTTAGTTGGTACCTTTATCGCAGCTGGTGCGATGCTTAACTATTTATAATTAAGTACTTAGATACCCAACTTTAGATACAAAACTGAGTTACAAATATTAGCCCCTGATAAGGACACTCATCAGGGGCTAATTCATTTTCGTTGTTTACCATAAGAAGAATAACTCTTCATAGAACAACACTATATTGGTGTGCTTGCCTTCATTTCTCTCACCTCGGCTAACGCTCGATTTAGGTTTTCATTGGCGATTTTGTAATACGAAGGTTTTTTGTCGATGGCTTGTTGCAGGTAAGGAATCGCTTCATCAGGTCGACCTTGAATAATTAGAAAGTAACCAACATTATTCAGAGCTTCCGGCGCATCCATATGACGCATAAACACATTTATTGCTTTTTTTACATCACCTGATGCCAAATAAATGAGAGCAAGGTTGTTCTGAGCCTTCTCATTATTAGGTTCGATCTCTAAAGCCGAACGAGTGTATTGATACGCTTCTTTGTAGTTGCCGTACATATAATGGGAATAACCCATATTCAGTAGAGCTTTCACTGAAGTTTTATCGATAGTGAGCGACTTTTTAAAATACTCTTGGGCTATCTGATGTTTGCCTTCTACATCTTCCAAGACTCCGATTCCCATGTAAGCCAAAGCAGGAGACATACTGTCAACCTTCAAGCCTGCCACTTCACTTTGACTTAACGCTTGGTAGTTTTTAATCGTTTCGCTGCTTTTTAAACGAACTTGGTCGGCATTGATCGCTTTAAAGAAGTAGCTTCGACCTTCATCTGTACGGCGTTGTTTGGTATATAAAACACCTAACTGCTCTAATACTTCAGTATGTGCAGGGTTAAAATCTAATGCCGCCAAATACGCTTTTTCAGCGAGTGCGTAATTGCCTCTCGAGGAGTGAATTCGACCTATCGTAAATAGCGTTTTATCGTGAAACTCTTGCTCAGGAAAAGACAGAGATCGGATGTACTCATAGAGAGCTAAATCGATGTTGTTGTCTCTAAGTGCGACATCACCACGCATGATTGCTTCTTTTTCGCTGACGGGTGGATCGTCACTGGTTAAGGTGTCAATTGGCTTACCCGAATACAATTCTGCATCAAACTGATTAGTTGGCTCATCAGAAGAGGCGCACCCGAGAATCAATAGCGGTAGTAAAAGTAAAACCATTCTGTTCATTCGCATCATAAACTCGCTCCTGGAGATGTCAGTGCATCCATTACAATCATCATTCCGGGCCCAAGAGCAACGATAAAGAAGCAAGGCCAAATGAACAACAACATGGGAAATAGCATTTTGGTAGGGATTTTTGCTGCAATTTCTTCCGCAGCTTGTTGGCGTTTGTCTCGAAAATCTTCGGTATAGTCACGTAAGGTTTGAGCTAAACTCCCCCCCATTCTTGAAGCATGCGAGAGCAAAGAAACAAGCCCTTCCAACTCACGAAGCCCAGTTCGTTCAACGAGTTGACTCAAAGCATCTGGCATCGTGACACCCGCTTGAATTTTAGCAAACACAGTATCTAGCTCATCGGCAAGTTCGGGTTGTGAAATGTATAACTCGTTAGCGACACGCCCTAGTGCGGCATTAAAACCAAGACCTGATTCTGTACATACCACCAAAAGGTCTAAAGCATCAGGGACACCGTTTCTGATTTTTCTCTGTCTTTCTTTTTGCATTTTACTCAATACAAAATTGGGGAAGAATGTCCCGACAAAAATACATGTCACAATCAGCAAGTTGTTGTAACTATCACCTATGTCTAAATAAAACACTGTGAATGCACAAACAAACCCTATTAATGTTGAAAGTACTTTAAAGGCGTAAAATACTGAAAGTGCGCTCTTTTCATGATATCCAGCATGCATTAATTTTTCTGAATACGTTTCGTTATCTTTTTTGTTCCCTCGCCCAATAAATGGCGTCAGCGACTCCAAAGTGTTGGTAAAGTCATAAGGTTTGCGACTACCAGTATGATTCCCTCCGGAAATCTGTTTTAACTTTTTATCCAACGGGGATCGAGTACCGACAAAAAGAAACCCTAAAGTAAGAGTAAGTAGCATAGTGGTCAGCAAAATCATCCCGTAAAGCAGGGTCTGGCTAGTGATACCGAACTCAGAGAGTGTTTGTTTCCATACTTCTAAATCAAAGAATTCCATAATCTATATCTCGATATTTATTATTTTTCTTATCCACAATGCCCCAATCGCCAACAAAATCACGCCTACACTGACCATAGATATTCCTCTAGGATCGCTGTACAAAGGCTCTATGTATTCAGGGTTTACGAATTTAAGACCGAAAAATAGGGCAAACGGAGAAAGCGTCAGTATCCAAGCAGAAAGTCGACTCTCAGCTGAAAGGGTTTTGATTTTTCTTTCTAGCTTAAAGCGCGCTCTTAATACCTCAGATACTTTTTGCAGATTCTCAGAGAGGTTGCCCCCCGTTTCTTTCTGCAACATGACCGCACTTGAAAAAGCCAACATAGAAACCGTCGGTACTCTTTCTGTCATTTGTAAGATGGCGAGCCGTAAATCATAACCATAGTTCAATAAGTTATAGGTGTTCTTAAACTCAACCCCAATAGGCTCTGGCATCTCTTCGCCAACCTCATTAAAAGACTGAACTAATGGCTGACCCGCTTGTAAGGCTCTTCTTATGATGTCCAAGGCGTCTGGTAACTGCTCCTCAAACCTTGCCATTCTGTAGGTCACTCTGTTTTGAACAAACAGATAAGCAACAACCCAAACAAAGACGAAAGAGGCAACACAAATGAACCAAACTTGATTGAGCACCAGAGCAACCAAAGCCAATAGGATTCCGCCCAAGAATACGATCAGCAAAAAGCGGCTTAATGTGATTTTGAGGCCTGCTAATTCCAACATGCGCTTTAAGTCGGCAAAAAAAGGAACAACAATTAATTTACGGTCAAAGGGAGAAAGTTCCTTGTTGTAATGGTCTTTTAAGAGCGACAAACTCTCTTCATCAATATTTCTTTGTGTCTCTTTTAAACGACGAGATAGCTCTTTGTGCTTAGCTTTTTTCCCGGCAGCTGGCAATAACAAAGCTTGCGAAATAAACAATACCGCAACAAACAATAGGGCCAACGATACAGTTACACTATCCATGATCGGCTCCTCAGCTATGTGACTCGGTAAAGATCTCATAAGGCAAATCAAGACCACGTTTAACTAGTTGATCATGAGACTGAGGAACAACACCGGTTGCGGTGTAATAACCTAAGATATTGCCATGCTCATCGATACCTTGACGCTGGAAGTGGAAGATCTCAGACATAGTGATGACCTCTCCTTCCATCCCGTTGATCTCTTGGATACTGACCATGCGACGCTTACCGTCTTCTTGTCTTTCCATTTGAACCACCAAATGAATAGCAGAAGCAATCTGCGATCTTAGATTTTTCGTTGAAATATTCCATCCCGCCATCGAGAACATATTCTCAACTCGGCTTAGTGCGTCACGAGGTGTATTCGCGTGAATCGTGGCAAGTGAACCATCATGGCCCGTGTTCATCGCCGCTAACATATCAACAGCTTCGCTACCACGCACCTCCCCGACAACAATACGGTCAGGTCGCATACGCAAGGTGTTTTTTACTAGCTCTCGCTGACTGATTTCACCTTTACCCTCAAGGTTTGCAGGGCGTGTTTCTAAACGAATCACGTGTGGCTGTTGCAGTTGTAACTCTGCGGAATCTTCTATGGTAATAATCCGTTTATCTCTAGGAATAAACCCAGAAAAAATATTCAGCGTCGTCGTCTTCCCTGAGCCTGTACCACCAGAAATAAGGATATTAAGCTCACCTTTTACGGCAGCTTCAATGAACTTTGCCATTTGTGGAGAGGCTGACTTGTATTCCAGCAGATTATCCATGGTTAGGCTGTCTACAGAAAAACGTCGTATAGAAACGGAAGGGCCATCTAAGGCCAAAGGGGGAATAATGGCATTCACTCGTGAACCATCAACTAATCGAGCATCTACCATTGGCGACGCTTCATCAATCCGGCGTCCAACCTGACTAACGATACGATCAATAATGTTTCTTAAGTGACGATCATCTAAAAACGTATACGGTGTTTTTTCTAATTTGCCTCGGCGTTCGACATAAACACTTTTAGGTCCGTTGACCAAAATATCGGACACCGTTTTATCGGCGAGCAATGGTTCAAGTGGGCCAAGGCCAAATACTTCATCTTCAATTTGCTTGATGACTCGCTTACGCCCCTCGGCACTTAATGCGTGGCTTTGGTCATCCGCCATTAACTGAACGATCGCTTCATGAAGGTCTACTTTGGCGCGCTCTTTATCTAAGCTAGAAAGTAGCCCTAAATCTAATGTTTCGAGTAACTGCTTATGAAAGTAGTGTTTAATCGACAATTCTTGCTCTAAGACTTTTTTCGCCTCATTCATCGACTTTTCTTGCTCTTCACTCGCCTCTAAACTCTTAGCTTCATGGGATACGTTAGCGACTTTCTGAATGAGGGGCGATACAACGCCGTCTTCCTCTTGGGAAAACTGTTCTACTTTCTTTTCAAACTCCGGATTAATATTTTTTCGTTTAAAGAACATAACGATCCCTCATATATGCTGTAACAAACGTGTTATGAAAATATTTTTTTAAGCCAACCTTTCTCTTCTTGTTCTGGCGGAGAAAGGATATGAGACAAATCAATAATCGACCGTGTAATTGAGCTCTTTTTCTTCGATTCAACCAACGGCAAACCTAAATTAGCGCTCTCAAGAGCCACCTTAAAATCATTAGGCATTAAATGGATGTCATGCTTTCCAACGGTTTGTTCTATATCTGTTAGCTTAATTGTTTGTCGCTTTTCATAACGATTCACAATGATCTCGATTGAGTCCTGCTGCAACCCGTACTCAAACTTGAGCGTTCGAATTAATCGATTACTATTTTTAACCGAAACTAAGGTTTGTTGAGCCACAAGTAACACCTTAGTCGCAGGGGAGATAGCCGATGCGAAGATATGATCCAACCCTCGAGAAAAGTCGATAATAATGTAGCGATAGAAGCGACGTAATACGGGCAGTAACTTCCCGATTTTCTGAGCATGTTCATAATCATCTGCGTTATTTTCATGCTTGAAACTTAAAACGTGTAACCCTGATGAGTGCTTATTCACCAAGCTACTCAAGGACATCTCATCTAAATCATTTGAGCTATCGATGGCATCCGAAATACTGTAGGTCGGCGTGATATTCAAATATTCAGGAATAACACCAAACTGGAGGTCAATATCGAGCAACAGCACCTCATTCGGGTGATAACTTGCTATTTCTACGGCGGTATTAAGCGCTAAGGTCGTCGCCCCCATACCCCCTTTAGTGTTGATAAATAAGAACACTTCTCCGTAGCTAGAGTTTTCGATTTTCTCTGCCGCTGTTTTCTTTAGTAAGGGGAGAAGACCAGAAATAGATATATCGTGAGACAGAAAATCCGAAGCACCGAGTCTTAGCGCTATTTTTAATGACCCATTGTCACTTTCATCACCAAACACAACCAAAGATAAATCATGCTCTTCTAACTGAAGATTGTAGCTTTGCAAATCCACCATTTTCTGAGCCCAGCCACCGCTTGCTTCAACAAAGATTAAATCTGGGGCATCAATATTCTTCACATACTCTTCAGTCATACCTAACAAAGAAAAAGACTCAATATGCACGTTTCGACAACGTTTCAATTGCTGTCTCATATGAGCGTGAAAATTCTCATTGTTATAAATCAGCCATACATTCAAGTTAGTTTTAAGGCGAATCGCATCGTCTTCATTAGGTAAAATATCAATTGCTTCGCCCATATTCCCACCTGTCTTCATTGTGGACATCTTGTCCTAATACCATCAAGCCTTAACGGTAAACACTAAGTTCATTACGATGATGGCTAACCTATTCACGACGCTTCCTATTCAATCTCGCACCACTGTTCAAAAAATCTAATTTGCCCTAATGAGATCGTCTAAACAGTACTTGTAACTAGATGCATCTGTACCTAATCATTTGCGCTAATTAAAACTATTTAAAACCTGGCTGCTACTTCCGGAGAGTTCTTCATCACCTTTACCCACATACTTATCGTACCCAGCTTGCATGCGCTCCCCAGTACCATCAGGCAAAACCTGTAAGTTCTCTTGTGTTGCATTAGGGTTGTATGTTTGTTCCATCTTTAACGTGGCCACAGATTGCCCTAGTGGTGCGTCATTGGCACAACCGACGAGTACAACTATGAGAAAGACCATCATTGTTCTAATCATATCTATCTCCTTATAAATCATGACCAAATGAACCTTCACTGCCACCATCAGTTGGCGCGATTCCTTTGTCTGAACTTGTATTGCTGCTGTCTTCAGAATCAGAAGGCTCCGCAATGTATGCGCTTCTACCTAACAAGTAATATTCCAGATCATTCGGATCCACAAAGGCATCAGTTGGCAGTGTGACTTTACTTCGGTCCACTGGTTTAGCGAGCCTCGGTGTAACGAGGATGACAAGCTCGGTTTCACCCGATATGTATTCTTGGCTATTGAAAAGCTGTCCTAAAATCGGTACATCACCAATCCCCGGCATTTTGTTACTGACATCTCGCACGTTCTCACTCAACAACCCTGCGATCCCGATAGTTTGACCATCAGCCAGCTCAAGAGTAGAAGATGCGCTTCGACGTGTGATTGGCGGAATAAAGTAGGTCGCATTCGTCGAACCAGGATCGATAGTCAATGAACTGCTGTTAGCTATCTCACTCACATCAACCGCTAGGTTAAGATTGATTTTTTTATCGCTGAGTACGGTAGGTATGAATTTCAATCCGACCCCGTATTCCTTGTACTCAATGGTAATTCCATCGTCGTCGGGAACAGGAATAGGAAACTCACCACCCGCTAAAAACTCCGCTTTTGAGCCACTCAATGCGGTTAAGTTTGGTTCTGCTAATACCTTAGCCACACCATTTTGCTTCGCGACATCAAGAGCAAAAGTAAACAAGGTATTGCTATCGATGAAAGAACCTAAAATCCCGTAATCAGTAGAGGTTGGAATATCAAAAATTGGCGTTGCGCCCAATACACCTGCAGGAACTGATGAAGCACCCCACGAAAAGTTAGAACCACTGGTTTGGAAGAAATGGAAGTTAGCATCGAACTTTCTCACTAAGCTTCGCTGAACCTCGGCTACCGTCACTTCAAGCATAACTTGTTGTGCGCCACCAATAGACATCAAGTTGATCACACCAGTTGCAGCAGCTTGCTCACTACCACTCTCTTTAGCATCATCCGCTGCCTGTCCTGCCGCATAAGTTTCGGCAATTCGCATCGCTACATTCATTTTTTGTTGATTACTGATTTGCCCACTTAACAGCAAACGGTTTTGCGCACTATGAACCTCAATCGTCTCATCAGGAAGAAACTCGTATAGCTTTGACTTTAAGCTATTAAGATCATGAGTAACCTCGATGTTAATCGACTCAATCAACTGACCTCGCGAATCCCAAGCCATCAAATTCGTCGCCCCTAATTTTTTACCAATTAAGAACAACTCATTAGATTTCAAAATCACAATGTCTAAGACTTCAGGATCGCCAAGAGAAACCTTCGCCGCTTTTCCCGACAGCACCACATGCGTAGATTTATGATGCGGCACCGTGACCGTTTTTCCCGTCTGTAGAGCAGCAACACTGGCTGCTGAAAAACAAATCAGGCTAAAAACACACGCTAATAATATTTTCATATCTCACCTCAATCCTTGACGCGCACACTAGATGTTTCTGTACCTTTGATAATGGTGACACTTGGTCTAGGCACATATCGACGAACCACTTTTTTCTCTACTTCATGTGGGTTTCTTAAGGTCAGCTGAATACTACCTTTGCTTTTAGCCGTGAGGAGTTTCTCAGCCTCTTTTGGCGTCATCTCAAGTGTTACCGCACGAACGATAATCGGACTGTTCTCTTTCGTTTTAGCCGTTTGGTCTACAGCCAAAACCTTAATGTCTTTTAATACCGTTTGAGTCGCTGCAGAATTTTTGCCGTAAGAAACAGTATTGAGAATATCAACCTTATTCCCCGGTAATAAGAAACCAGCCACACCAATAACATCATCAACACGTATAGTTACTGCACGTTTATTTTCAGGAATAAGAGCAGCAAGTGTTGACCCTTCTCCTGGCACAGTAAAACGTAACTTATGAAGTACCTCTCCGGCATAAATGGTATTGGCGACTACTTTGCCGAGCAGTTCTGTTTTATCCGAATAGTTGTTTTCATTGATCCAATCAACTTCCATCAACTTGGTTGTTAAATATTGCTCTTCAATTATGGTTCCAGCTTCAATTTCTTGAGATGCCACTACAACCGGATGACGCTCAACTTGCTCGACTTCAATCGTCGGTTGAACTTGATTGTCCATCCATTGTTTAGCGAAAAATACAGCGGCTAAACCGAATACTACGGACAGTAAAAACAGTAGGAAAACTTGACTCTTATTCATTATTCTCTTCCTCGTGTCCATCAGAGGTAAAATAGACTTTCCATGCCATGGCTAGAATGTCGAATGTGATAACGGGTGGGAGTTGCTCAAACGAAAGAATGTCTTTGCTAATACCAACAAGGTCTTTCGGTAAACAAGGGAAAAGCGGTACTTTGTGCAGCGTATGCATTTGAGATAAACGTCCAAAGAACCCATCTTGCAGTTCTATCTCTTTATCAACAGTTACGCTCACCCACAGCGCTTCATAATCTTGCTGATTCAGAGGCTTGAATTCTATTTTGTAACCCAAACGACGCAGAAAGGCAGGGTCACTGATCTTTTCAGGATTCAAATTGGTAGAAAATGCGAGAGTTAAAACGAATGGCATGGTGATCTGTTGCCCATTCGGTAATGACAGGTGATCAAAGAAGTACTCCATTGGGACGATCCAGCGGTTGAGTAAAGCATCAACAGGCATGGGTTGGCGTCCGAGATCATCAATAACAAAAATGCCGTTATTAGCCATCATTTGTAAAGGTGCTAACCAAACGCGATTATGCTCAGAGTGATTCACCTCAAGCATGTCCATGGTTAATTCTCCGCCCACTTGGATATTAGGACGTTCACAATTGAGCCATCGCTTATCGTATTGGTCTCGGAGTGAAACAGTTTGCTCACTGCCATTACGATCTAAAGGGGTATGATGTTGCGCTGAGAAAACCTTGATGACATTCCCTAACGCATAAATGGCATAAGGGATAAAAACAGAAGTATGAAGCGCGTTCACGATACGAGACGCGACAAAAGTTTTTCCTGTGCCAGCGTGCCCATACAACAGCAGCGCCCTACCCGAATTTATTGCTGGTCCTAACACGGAGATCATTTTTTTTACGCCATAAACATCACTCAATGCCGCTTCCACATCAGGGCGAGTAACAAGCTCCGCCCTTAAATCTTGTTGCTCTACAATTTCAGTGTATTGCTTGAGAGAAACAGGAACTGGACCTAAATAAGCATCTCGTTTGAATGCAAGATCGGCTTCTTCTAAGCCTTTCTCTGACAAGGAATAACGGACGTGACTATGAGAAGACGATTCCAAAGACAAAGCAGAAGTAGGTTGAAATACTTCGATAAGAGATTTATTTCTGAGTGTGGCTAGTCCATTTTCTATGACATGTGTAACAACACATAAATAGTTAGACAAATCTAACACATCAGATTTAGGGTAAGCTGATAGGTGCTTGAGCAATAGGTTCTCAACAACAACCTCAGGAACACCAAGCATTTCGATGGAAGTCGGTACCACTGGAGCTGATATTTGAGGCTTTAAATTGCTCGGGGAAGGTATCCCTCTCATATCCATATGTCCTCTCCAACACATCGACTAGTGATTTAGTTTGATCTATGTAAAATAACTGTACATCGCTAAACCTATTACAACTGAAGGAGCAAATGGCATGGTTACTTTATTTGAGTAACGAGAATGCACAACAGGTTCACCTTTAATATCAGGAGATATCCCGCTAACTAGCATTAGTTTTTCTTCAAAGTATCCTCTAACTGTTATCTCACTATTATTGGCTCGATTATAAAGTAAATATAATGTTCCAATTATTCCGGCAGCGATGAGTATGTAATAAGACACATCAAGTAATGAGCCCCACCCAATATACAACCCAATAACACCCAATAATTTCACATCACCTGCAGACATGGCCCTCAGAAAATACAAAATCAAACCTGAACAGAAAAGAACTACACCACCTATCAATGAAGTAACTAATGCATCTAAAGAAAATCCACTATTTAACACTGATAAAAAGTACAAAAATAAAAACAAAATCAGTATCTTATTTGGTATACGATGTTTCTCAACATCGTATACCGAAACAATAATAAGCAATGCCCAAAACAATAAAGATTCACTTATCATTAATTTAGATACCCGCCACAATAGAAAGAAACTTACTGATTAGAGCCGTCGCTATTCCAGAAAATATTAACCAAGCGAGAATGACAAGTGAAGCAGCTCCAATAACATACTCGACCGTAGTCAACCCTTTCTGATACCCCACCCTTTTAAGGTTCATTACTGTTAGCTCTTATGAAGTACTAATTTGGTCAACAATAGTACTTAGTTTCGTTGATAGCGCTGTACCAATCCCAGTAAATATTGTGGTTAGCCCAAGAACAAGCATGGCTGCGCCAATGACATATTCAATAACCGTAAGACCTTCTTCATCATTCATGAATTCTTTACAATTTTTCAAAAACTTACTCATGAGAATCTCTCCTTGATTTACATTACAGGTTTATTTACCTGTAAACTAAATCTAGAGCTGAACAATATATTTGGTTAGGATTTTCTTGCCATTTACTTGCACTTTTTTGTTGTACTTCTAATCTATTTAATAAATGCCATTTTGATATGTATTTCTTACTGTTTATTTTGATATGATACAGGTTCAATACCGATGGAAATAATAACACCACTACTTTCTGATATAGACAGCGATTTCAATTCAGTTATTACCAATAAAATTCGTCATTACTTTCCTATTGAGAACTATAAACAGGATATATCTATAATCAGTAACTTAGATGTAAGATTAGTATTCTATATATTGAATCGAACGGATGAACTTCAACTACTTACAATGGCACTATCTATTTGCGAAAACCTGAACAAGCGAATAGTCATTATTTGTTCAGGTCAGATACCTAATATCGTTCGAAATCATAAGAATATATTCTTTATAATAGAAACGAGCAGTAATCATCTGACCAGTAAGTTCGAAGAACTGCAGCGTAAAACGCAACATATCTTCGAACCTCACTTTGATCTCGACCGAGGTACGAATAACAATAATCAGCTACCTGCAAAGTTGTTTACCTCTGAAGTCGTTAACTTTGTTATGGACAACATTAACAAGGAGATAAGAGAAACGGAGATCGCTGAAAAGTGCCACTGTTCAACAACCTACTTTTCTAAAAAGTTTCATCTACACTTTGGGGTAAGCTTTAGAGATTTTGTATGCGATAAACGAATCCTATTAGCCAAAAAGTTGATCGAAGCCGATACCGAATCAAAAATCGCTGTTATTTCTTATCAATGTGGATACAAGGATGTGTCGTATTTTTCAAGAATCTTTAAGAAAAGGACCGGAGTAACACCCGCAAGTTACAGACGTGCCTGCACGGATAACAGAAAACGCTAATTTTACTCCCTAAAAGAAAAAATCATGGTACATTTAACATGATTTTAACAAAAATAACTTAGCGAAAAACATGGAGTTAGACAATGATTCAGCCTAACGAGTTTAGCCAAGAAAAAGCAACAGCTCTCCCTACACCCAATGACATGATTTTAAAATGGGCAGAAGAACGCCCAGATGAAGTCTATTTAAAACAAATAATTAACCGCCAATTTGTTGAATTCACTTATAAAGAAGTGGCCGACAAAGCACTAAAATTGGCGTCAGCATTAGAAGGACTCGGAGCCCAACCCGGCGATCGAGTCGCTCTCGTTTCAAAAAACTGTGCAGAGTGGTTTATCTGTGATCTTGCCATGATGTTAGGAGATTTTGTCAGCGTCCCAATCTTTCCAACAGCGGGTGCAGACACTATTCAATACTGTATTGAACACAGTGAAAGTAAGATCGTAATTGCAGGTAAGCTTGATGATCCTGCAGCGACTCAAAAAGTAATCGATGATAATCCGAGCTTAGTCAGTATCTCGTTACCCTACGATACCGCGGCGAAGTGCCAACACACATTTGAGCAGCTCATCGAGACACATGAACCATCAACTAAACGACCTCAACATCACGATGATAAGCTAATGTCACTTGTGTATACGTCTGGCACCTCTGGGCTGCCAAAAGGCGCAATGCTCACGTACGGTGCCTTTACATGGTCAGTTCAAAGGTTAATCGATCACATTGGTATCCAACCTGGTGACCGCCTGTTTTCTTATCTACCGCTTGCCCATATCACCGAACGAGTGTACATCTTTGGTTCTTCCGTAATGGGCGGAGTGGTCACAGCTTTCCCTGAATCTTTAGACACGTTTATTGACGATGTGAAAATGCACCGTCCAACATTGTTTATTTCAGTTCCTCGCTTATGGACCCTGTTCCAACAACGAATCCAGGATAAGCTACCGCAGAAAAAACTGAACTTCTTACTTAAAATTCCATTTGTGAATAACATCATTAAGAAGAAACTGGCTGATGGTCTGGGCTTAGACCAAGCTCGTGTTCTTGGTTGTGGTTCAGCGCCTGTCTCACCTGCTTTACTCGCATGGTATGAAAGCGTTGGTTTACATATTACTGAGGCTTGGGGGATGACAGAGTCTTTCGCCTACAGCACGATT
This sequence comes from Vibrio sp. NC2, assembly GCF_025195005.1. Taxonomy (NCBI): domain Bacteria; kingdom Pseudomonadati; phylum Pseudomonadota; class Gammaproteobacteria; order Vibrionales; family Vibrionaceae; genus Vibrio; species Vibrio sp. NC2. Next base: position 15,637 of record NZ_JANVFC010000004.1, on the reverse strand, counting down.
AACCACCCGTTTAGATCAGACAAAATTGGTACCGTGGGTAATGCAGGTCCGGGCATCGAACTCAAAATTGCAGAAGACGAAGAAATTTTAGTTCGAAGCAAAGGCATGTTCTCTGGTTATTACAAAAATGACATTGCGACTCAAGAGTCTTTTGACTCAGAGGGTTGGCTACATACGGGTGATATTGGTGATGTTGACAGCGAAGGCTACTTAACGATTCGTGGACGTAAGAAAGACACCTTTAAAACAGCTAAAGGTAAGTTTGTTGCTCCCGTTCCAATCGAGAACAAACTCTTTGAATACAGCCGCGTAGAAATGATGTGTTTGATAGGCTTAGGCTTGCCAGGCCCTATCCTGCTTGTTGTACCCCATGACTTCCCTAATTTTGATAGAGCACGTTACGAAAGAACAAGTAAACGAGTCATTGAAAAAATGAACGAACAACTTGCCTCACACGAGAAGATCAAAGGCGTATTAATGATTAAGGAACCGTGGAGTATTGAGAATGGCGTGTTAACACCAACACTAAAGATCAAACGACATATCCTTGAGCAAAAATATCACGAAGTCGGTCATAACTGGCCGAAAGATAAATTGGTGGTTTGGGAAGAATAACCGACGACAAAAATACACATAGCATTGAGAGGGAGCTTTTAGCTCCCTCTTTTATTTTGCTCAACCCTCGATTGAGCGTCCCTCAGTTTCAATATATAAAAGTGATAAACCAGAAAAACGTTACAAGGTTAAACGAATAATCACATCCAACATCTTATCGAAACAAGGGCCTAATGCCTCTTCATCTATGGCATGGCAATACACACCTTCGAGTTGAGCAGGGTCATAGTCCGCACTTAAGTCTGGGTCATCCAAAAGCGCACTAGAATTTGCCATTCGTAACAATAAGTCTTCTCCAAACTCGCTATCAGGTCCGGTTGCCGATGTTAATGATGAACCTAACCCTAAGGTAAAGACGTAAATGTTTTCTCCTCTTGCAGCCTCAGCAATGTCTTCCACTAAATTACGAGCAACCCTATTCACCCGAGTATATAAGTCACTGGCAGAATGACTATCTGGATCATACTGTGACACTGGGCGTACTGAATGTGTCGGATTTAAAATGTTAAACTCGGTGGCACTTGAATCATGAGTGGTATAGTAATCAGGCATCTCGCTAATATGATCATCAATATCACGGCCCTCATAACCGCCACTTAAAGTCGTTGCAATCGAATCGTGCCTCCAAAGCCCTCGGGGCGTACCACTGCTACCATCACTCGATCGAATGGCTCCCGTGTGCGAATCACCGTCCTCAAAATCAAACGTTGTCGCAAAGGTATTGGGTGCTCCATCCGTGAAGAACACGATCACTTTCAAGTTAGCGGGATCAGTAACCGTTCTAAGCTCATTTAAAGCTCGATAGATCCCTTCTGATGCATTGGTATATTGTGCATTAGACGTACTACCAAAATTAAAACTGTCTATCTCCGATTTAATGGTACTTCGACTATGGCCGCGAGTCGCATTGAACCCCACCGGAACCTCGGCTCCGAAAGCAAATTTAACCAATGAAACCCGATCAAACCCTTCGTGAAAATTTTCAACGAATGACTTAGACCTGTCGATAACGTCTTGTGTCACGTCACCTATGCTGCCGAGCCTCAAAGAAGTTGTGTTATCAATCACTAACACTAAGTCTACTGGGCGACGAATAGATTGCGCAGACACTCCAGGATTGAATGTATCTAACCCAATCAAGGGCAAAAATAGCGTGGGTACTTGTGCCGTTGCTGAAATATCAATCGATATATTACCGAATGAATCATAGGAGAAATTGACCGCACCTAAGCTAGGTGTCGCCGAATAAAAATCAGCTGGAATATTCGCTGCAAAATATTTTTGTGCAGCTGCTCGTCCTGCATCTTCACCATTGGCGACCGCTCTTGCAGCCGCAATACTAGCCGCGTCGACCGCCGCAAATAATTTCGACTTAACAATATAAGCTCGTCCAGCATCAACAGAAAGCCCGACAACTAAGAGAATAAAAGGCAGTGCGATGACTGACATCAAAGCCACTAGCCCTCGACTGTAACGATATTTGATTGGGGTTCTCTTATCCATATTGATCTCCCTTACATATATGTTGTGTCGCTCAGAATATATTCTTCATCAAAAACTCGACTAAAAATAGGCGAATAGTCATAGAATACTTCTACGCTGTACACAATCTCCCCATCATCCAGCGCAACCGCTAGATTGTTAACCAGAGGAGGGTTATCTGCATCCACATCAGAACACTCTCCATCACTTGTCCAGTTACTGCAACTCGACCAAATAGCACTGTTTTTGCTTAGGCCGTGTTGGTTCCATCGGTATTGGCTTTTAATGTACGGAGAAGCATCTTCTTGACCAACCACCTCGGTAATGTAAATAACGCCGTCTTGCGTCAAATCCAATGTTCCCGATGTCGTTGCTATAATGTCCATCACTTCTTGCGGAGTATCAGTATTACTCCGAGAAATAATGTTTCCACCTTCTCGACTTATACTGATAATAATGTGGTTGGCTTGAATGAGGTGCGTGATATCGACGGCCGCAACAATAAGCAGCATAAACAAAGGTGCTATTAACGTCATTTCGATTGCCGCAAACCCTTTCTCAGCGGCTTTTTTTATCTTAAAAAGAAACATCCTGTCCTCCCTAAAACGCTTCGTTTTTCATTGCCGCGCTAACGGTAAATTTAAACTTCCCGTCATCGAGCAAAACATACATATAGGGATTTACAGATGGCCACTCGCAATCAAGATGAATAGAAATAATGTCCCCTGAACCACCAAACCCGGTGACAGCGTTGCCGTAAACATCTTCAACACGTATGTTTTGGACATCCATCACTTTGTCGAGCAAGCCGCTCGACGATTTAGAAATTTTTTCTAAGATTGCCGCTTCGCGATCACTCGATGCATCAGGATCCAGATCAGAACGGCCAGTAATCGCATATCTTGCACCCTCTCTTGCCGAATGTTGCATGGTCAATTTAACAAACCCGTATATACCAAGATCAACAACCGTTAAAAAAAGCGCAAAAAATAGACTCACCACGATCGTAAACTCGATAATAGCGATGCCTTTTATTTTAGATTTAAAGCCGTTTCGATAACGGCTACGCTCCGAACCTCTTGAAATAGATTTCATACAGCCCCCACCCTCTCGTCTTTCTATTCCCTCTATCTGCCCAATAGAAAACCCAAGGAGATATAGAAAGACTCAACACTAAAGATATAGAATTGATAAACGAGTTGTTCAAGTTTTATACACGCAGGGAATTTTAAGTAGTACAACAGAAGGGTGAATCAGACTGAAAGTTAATTAAGTCTTTTATTTTTCTAAAGTTAAATAAATTAAAAATCCAAAAGTACAGTAGAATTCGAACCTTTATTTATTTATCATTCAAATAACTGGTTGTTTTATATCTATTAGAAAAATAAATGAAATATAGAATACGACGTTTATTTCTATATAAATTAGAGTTAAAGTCTCAAAAATAAGACAGAATAATTTCAAAGTAAGCATTTAGTTTAATAATAAATGGAATTATAAAAATACTCGACAATTAATGAGTAAAGTCTGATTGAGCTAAACCAATACAGATGAAAATTATGACTGAGATAAAGCCAGCGAGACCCGACTTCACGTTATTGACTACATAAGTCAGAATTATAAGTATTTCGTATAATCAGAAGCATCGTTGTTCTCATATTCTAACCCTATGTCTTCCTTCACTCGTCGGCTCAGTTGTTCTGCACATAAAACCTGATTCTGTTTCGCCTTAACTTCACCTACTTTTATCTTCTTATTTTTAAATAACTTAGTACCATAAAATCTCGTCCAACTGATCAATGCTTCCATAATTACTCTCTTGTATTTGTCATCGTTCTGTCGTTATTATGAAAACAACCTGTTCGATAAGCGAACAACCATTATTAACAAGAACTATAAGCTGAGATTATGGACAATAGACTGCGTCACCTTTCAGGTCTCCGTTACTTTGAAGTTGCGGCTCGCTTGAGCAATTACAGCAAAGCGGCTGAAGAGCTGTTCGTCACTCAAGCAGCCGTCAGCCAGAAGATTCGACAGTTAGAAGAACAGCTTGGATGTAAGCTCTTTATTCGTAAGGGGCGTGCAATGACTTTGACGCATGAAGGGCACACACTTTTTAGACATGTCTCGGACGGATTCGAAGCGATAATAGTAGGATTAAATAAGATCCAATCAGAGCCCCTTCAAGGCGTTCTTGTTGTTAGCAGCCCTCCTTCATTTGCTTCCCGCTGGCTGCTGCCGAGGCTTTGGAAATTCTCGGTAAAGCACCCAGAGATCCCAATTAAGATACTAACAGGGTGTGATACCCCAAATTTAAAACATGGCGAGATTGATGTTGCTATTCGACAAGGCGAAAATCTATGCGTTGAAGAAGGCTTGACTCTTGAGATGCTAATCAACGAACCGGTTTACCCTTTTTGTTCCCCTGAACTCGCAAACTCTTTGAACTTCACATCACCTGAACAACTCCTCAAATGTTGGCTGATTCAGTTTGATAGCGGTTGTTTCCCGTGGGAGGAATGGTTTAGGCAAGCAAACATATCGACTCAAAGCAGCACCATTCAGTGGATGGAAGTCGGTACCTTTGATATGGGGTTAACGACTGTCATGGCGGGACATGGGGTTTGCTTGGCAACAGACAGCTTAGCTGGTGACTTCATCGAACGCGGCTTGCTAGTGAAGCCCTTTGATATAGGCATGACACCTGGCGTTCAAGTTAACTTATGTTTTGATCCTAGCTCGCCAAGAAAAGAGCGTATTGCGGCATTTACTGAATGGTTGCATGAAGAGGTTTCTGAAATATCAAAGATCTAGCTTTGGCTTTGGCTTTGGCTTTGGCTTTGGCAAGAGAATAAACATCATGTTCCTTACTAACCGTAACGTAACTCTTAAAAATCAGAAAGAGTTACGTTACGGTAAGCTTAATCACTCCCAAAATGGTTTTCTCACTTCTTCGTTGGCCTGACCTCGGGTAATACCAACATCTTCAAGTAAATAATCAGATAGTTCAGCTAGGTGCTTTCTCGTTCTACGCTTCTGAAGATAAAATCTAAATTTAGAATAGAATTTCTTAACTGATAACGATGACAAAAATGAATGGTTGGTATTTTCAGTTGCTGTTATCGTATTCATAGCCTTTCTCCTGTTGATCTTTCGCTTTGTTATGGTCAATAATCGACCAACAACGCACTAACGACAAACGATAGATATTGGCATTCAGTTAAGGAAAACTAATGTGAGAGAGCGAACCCCACCTTTCCAAGGGATCTACTATTTTTATACTGCAGCTGAAACTGGCAGCTTTAAACTCGCGGCTGAGAAGCTGTTTGTCACGGCAGCTGCCGTCAGCCAACAAATTCGTCAACTTGAAGTGTGGTTAGGTGCAGACTTGTTTATTCGCCAGCACCGAAAAATAGTACTCACTCACGAAGGTGAAGTGCTTTACCTGCAAGCGAAGAAAGGCTTTGCCCACATTCAAGATGGTGTGAGGCGAATTAACCAAGACCCAAACCCTACTCAACTTTCTATTTCAACCGTGCCATCATTTGCCCAACACTGGTTGGTACCTAGAATTGGCGACTTTCGCGATCGCCACCCTGACCTATCCATGCTGATTGAACCGACTAACAAGCTAGTGACGTTTGAAGATTCTAATGTCGATGTCTGCGTTCGGTATGGTCACGGTAACTACCCAAATATCGAGTCTCGTTGGTTAATGGACGAGGTGGTTTACCCAGTTTGTCACCCGATTTATCAAGAGAAGCATGGGATCCATGACATTGACGATCTGCATAAAGCTGAATTAATTGAAGATCGATGGCCAGATATGGATTGGAATCTATGGCTAGAAATTGTCGGAGCGAGAGCTGGCCGTACATCGTTGCAATTTGATGGCTCGCATTTTGTTTTAGAAGGTGCATTATCCGTACAAGGCGTTGCTCTTGTGAAGCACAGTTTGGTGTATCGGTATTTGCAGGAAAAGAAGCTCGTTCGAATCGGTAACATCGCACTTAAGCCCAAATACAATTACTTCCTATGTGCGCCAGCTGGATACTTTCATCGCGAGAAAATCAAACGCTTTGAAGCTTGGATGCAAAGTCAGGTTCAGTTATTTGGAAATAGAGGTCGAGAAGAACTAACTATTATCGAGACAGATTACCAACTTAAATGGTCTGATAATTCATAAAGCGAAACTGCTATACTGAGCTCAAATAAATGGCGAGAACATCTCATGACACAAGAAAATAATCCACTTCACGGTATCACGCTACAGAAGCTACTGACTGAATTGGTTGAGCATTACGGTTGGGAAGAGTTGAGTTACATGGTGAACATCAACTGTTTCAAAAAAGACCCTAGCATTAAATCTAGTTTAAAGTTTTTGCGTAAAACGGACTGGGCACGTATTAAAGTAGAGCAGATCTACATTGATTTGAAACGTTAGTCCCTCTCTGTTTAAGCTGTATCTGAATTTGTCCCGTATCCATTCAGTACGGGGCCATATCACATGGATTTTTAACTAATCAACTAAACCCCTGTGTCTACTTTTTAGGGGCCACATCACTCTCGCATCTCGCATCTCGCATCTCGCATCTCGCATCTCGCATCTCGCATCTCGCATCTCGCATCTCGCATCTCGCAGTATATGACAAGCAACAAAAAGCCCCGCAAGCTTTCACTTGCGGGGCTTTTTTAGTTAACTTAGAAAAGAGCTAATTACTTACCAGCTGCTTTTTCTGCTTTAACTTTAGCGATTACTTCTTCTGCCACGTTCGTTGGACATGGAGAGTACTGTGCGAATTCCATAGAGAATTGGCCACGGCCTGAAGTAATTGTACGTAGGTGACCGATGTAACCAAACATTTCTGAAAGTGGTACGTCAGCTTTAATACGAACGCCAGTTACGCCAGCTTGTTGATCTTTGATCATGCCACGACGACGGTTAAGGTCACCGATAACATCACCAACGTGATCTTCTGGAGTAAATACGTCAACGTTCATGATTGGCTCAAGAAGTTGCGCGCCAGCTTTAGGCATAGATTGACGGAATGCACCTTTCGCTGCGATTTCAAATGCGATTGCAGATGAATCGACTGCGTGGAAACCACCATCGTAAAGTTCAACTTCAACGTCTAGCGTAGGGAAGCCAGCTAGTACGCCGTTTTCCATCATGCCAGCAAAGCCTTTCTCAACAGCAGGCCAGAATTCTTTAGGTACGTTACCGCCAACAACTTTTGAAGAGAACGTAAAGCCAGAACCAGGTTCGCCAGGCTTGATACGGTAATCGATCTTACCGAATTGACCAGAACCACCAGACTGTTTCTTATGCGTGTAGCTATCTTCAATTGCTTGAGTGATAGTTTCACGGTAAGCAACTTGAGGAGCACCAACTGTTAGGTCAACGCCGTAAGTACGCTTAAGGATATCTACCTTGATGTCTAGGTGAAGCTCACCCATACCTTTCAGGATAGTTTCGCCAGTTTCTTCGTCAGTTTCAACTTGGAAAGATGGATCTTCTGCAACCATTTTACCGATAGCAATACCCATTTTCTCAGAACCGCCTTTATCTTTTGGAGATACAGCGATAGAGATTACTGGAGTTGGGAAGACCATTGGCTCAAGCGTTACTTGATCTTTAGGATCACATAGAGTGTGGCCTGTTTGCACGTTCTTCATACCAACGATCGCAATGATGTCACCAGCTTGTGCGCTAGTTAGTTCGTTACGGTCATCAGCTTGCATCTCAACCATACGGCCAACACGCTCAGTTTTACCTGTGAATGAGTTAAGAATCGTGTCGCCTTTGTTCAATTTCCCAGAGTAAATACGAACGAAAGTTAGAGCACCGAAACGGTCATCCATGATTTTGAATGCAAGCGCTTTAAATGTTTCTTCAGTAGAAACAACAGCGTGGTTACCAGTTTCTTCACCGTTCTCATCCATTAGAGGTTGAGGATCAACTTCAGTTGGAGAAGGTAGGTAATCTACAACAGCGTCAAGAATGATTTGAACACCCTTGTTCTTGAATGCAGAACCACAGTAAGTTGGGAAGAACGCTAGGTCACGAGTACCTTTACGGATACAACGCTTGATGTCTTCAATAGAAGGCTCTTCACCTTCCATGTAAGCTTCAAGTAGGTCATCGTCTTGCTCTACAGCAGTTTCGATTAGCTCTTCACGGTATTGCTCAACGTCATCAACCATGTCCGCAGGAACATCTTTGATTTCGAAGTTTTCAGGAAGACCAGTGTCATCCCAAACGTATGCTTTACGGCTTAGAAGGTCTACAACACCCACGAATTCATCTTCGCGGCCAATTGGTAGAACCATAACTAGAGGAGTTGCGCCTAGAACGTTTTTAACTTGGTCAACAACGTTGTAGAAATCTGCACCCATACGGTCTAGTTTGTTAACGAAGATCAGACGAGATACTTCTGATTCGTTAGCGTAGCGCCAGTTAGTTTCTGATTGTGGTTCAACACCACCAGAACCACAGAATACACCGATACCGCCATCAAGTACTTTAAGAGAACGGTATACTTCAACTGTGAAGTCAACGTGTCCAGGAGTATCGATAACGTTTAGACGGTGACCGTTCCAGAAACAGCTTACAGCTGCTGATTGGATAGTAATTCCGCGCTCAGCTTCCTGTTCCATGAAGTCAGTAGTTGATTCGCCATCATGTACTTCACCAGTCTTGTGGATCTGACCAGTTAGCTTAAGGATACGCTCAGTGGTAGTTGTTTTACCCGCATCAACGTGCGCGAAAATACCAATGTTTCTGTATTTCGATAAATCTGCCATTGTCTTACTCTGTTAATAGGATATAAAATGCGCGCAGAGTATATCACAATCTGTGAGGACTGATAGCTTTGCATGCATTTGGGACTAAAAAACTTTGCCTTTTCGTAACAAAAACGAAAAGGCAATCTGTAGAAACAATCTAAATGATTGTTAGGTTTAGTGCTAACTCAAGACGCAATTAACGTTCAAGTTAGACTGATTTTCTGCTGTATAGAGTAGCTGAAGTGAGCTCAATTACAACTCATCAAAAGCATTAATTGCCTCTGATAATTTTTTGACCCCATGGATCTGCATTCCAGGAATGCCGCCCTTAGGCATGTTCGCAGCAGGCACTATCGCTCTCTTGAAACCATGCTTAAACGCCTCATTTAAGCGCTCTTGCCCGCTCGGTACTGGACGAATCTCACCCGCGAGGCCTACTTCCCCAAATACCACCACATCTTTTGGCAAGGCACGGTCTCTGAAACTCGAAAGTAAAGCGATCACTAATGCAAGATCGGCACTGGTTTCGGTTACTTTAACACCACCAACAACATTCACAAACACATCTTGGTCGGCCATTTGTAAGCCACCATGTTTATGCAGCACGGCTAATAACAGTGAAAGCCTATTTTGCTCTAGACCAACAGCAACACGACGTGGATTAGCGAGCTGGGAATAGTCCACCAGCGCTTGGATTTCAACAAGAAGCGGACGTGTCCCTTCCCACACAACCATGACCGAACTGCCCGAGGTTTCTTCTTCGCCGCGAGACAAGAAAATAGCCGATGGGTTGCTGACTTCTTTCAGGCCTTGGCCTGTCATTGCAAACACACCTAACTCATTGACCGCACCAAAACGGTTCTTGTGACTGCGCAGCGTTCTAAAGCGGCTATCGGTTCCGCCATCTAACAGCACGGAACAGTCAATAATGTGTTCCAGTACTTTTGGCCCCGCTAATGTGCCGTCTTTAGTTACGTGTCCCACCAAGAACACCGCAACGTTGTTCTGTTTCGCATAGCGCGTTAATGCTGTTGCCGATTCGCGCACCTGCGCCACACTGCCCGGAGACGATTGAACATCAGCGACATGCATAACTTGGATTGAGTCGATAACCATGATCTTAGGTTGCTCTTTTTCGGCAATCTGACAGATCTTATCAACATTGGTTTCAGAGAGCATTTTGAGATGTTCTTTCGGTAAACCGAGTCGAGAGGCTCGCATCGCGACTTGTTGCAGTGATTCTTCACCTGTGACATAAAGTGTTGGCAACTGAGAAGAGAGCTGACACATGGTCTGCAATAACAGCGTTGATTTACCGGCACCAGGGTTACCACCAATCAGAATTGCAGCGCCAGGTACGACACCACCACCGAGCACGCGGTCGAGTTCTTTGAAACCACTGCTAAAGCGAGGGACTTCTTGCAGGTTAATTTCCGATAATGTCTGAACGCTCGATTCTGTTGCCCCACCTGCGTAACCACCACTGAGTCGTTCATTACGCGCAACTTGAGGTGAAGCAGCTAACCTAACTTCGGTAATCGTGTTCCAAGCACCACATGCATTGCACTGCCCCTGCCAACGTGGAAAGTCAGCACCACAGTCATTACACACATAAGCTCGTTTTGCCTTTGCCATAAAACCTCAATAATTTACTCAGTTACACAATGATGTTGTCAATTTGTGACTTATTTGACCGTACGGGTGAAAATAAAAGTTGCAGTCATACCACTTATACTTAAAGATCGATTTAAACTAGTCGATAACATAAACGTACCGTCCATTCTAACAAGAAAAGTATGCAGCAATCTGAAATTCTATCTGTAGCAGAGCGACTCATCCCAGCCTACCACGCTGAGGATTTCGACTTCCTTCTTTCTCAAATGACAGAAGGTGAATCCCCGTCTCTGAAATTGCTCGTTAAAATGGAACTGAATCGTATCATGGCTCCGTGCACAAAGAGCATTGATTTACGCGGACGTATTGACACTGAATGTCGTCAATTTACGTTAGATGGTCGTAAACACTGGCTTGATGATATTGCTTTGAACGCGTATCAACGTGGTACTAAAAAGTTTAAAGGCTATACAGAGGGCGCGTGGGAGTTAGTGATGACTCCGCGAACTCAGCCACTTCGTAATATCGTTAAAACCTCGTCTCAACATAATCAAGATCTCACTAACGCTAATAGCCCGTATGAAGCGGAAGCCATTAACCTCGGTTACGACTTAAAGCGTCAAGAAAACAGACTCAAGATTAGCTCACAGGTTGAGATCACCACATCTAAAGGCCAAAGCCTACATGGTGTGACGGTTGATATCTCCCCGTCGGGTGCAAAATTCAAGGTACCGAGCGCCTTTAAGTACAACCTCGGTGAGATCATCAGCGTTAAGTTCACAGAGCTTATCGAAAAATCGCAAGAAAACGATGTTTACCAAGCGGTCGAATTCCGCGTTCTGGGCATTGATGAGTCTTACGAGAATAACGCCGTCAAATTCTTAAGAACCATCAAAGTAAGCAACAACAATATTGTAGCCCGCTTGCTTGATGAGTCTTTGAATAGCTCAAGCAAGAAAACCAGCCATGAGAATCAAGATAGAATCATTCGAACTCGTACTCGAGGTATCGAACACACCTATCTCAAACACACCTGTAATCTTCCTCTTTTCTTTAGCGGCAGTGAGCTAAAGCTTGCTCTACTTACGGATAACAACCATCCGCTGTGGCAATACTGGCACGATGAACGAAACCAACAAGCATTGGGTACCCTGTTCAACGAACAACGAATGAACTTGCTGGCTAAACCTGGCGTAAAGGGAACCAGTAACGTTATTTACTCGTTTACTCATGAGCATCAAGACAAGACCTTGTTCTACTCAATGATGCTTCCTGAAGCCTCTCGTGAGCAAAGACAGTTGTTCTGGCACATCGGTGGTAAACGTAAAAGCTGGAAGGCGTTCAAGTTCTCGGTGTTCGAACTTTCAGACACCGAGCGACAAGCCTTAGCCAAGCACTCGGATACGTTAGCTCAAAGCTCAGCACAACTGACGCATTGTGGAATCTTGCAAGAGATTGGCGATCACGAAAGTGCGGCTGACTATCTATTGAGTGAAAAACCGCGCATTCCAAGCAGTGAACTGAACCGCTTCCGTCATCCGCGTTCTGTAGTGGGGAATATTCAAAGTATCTACTTCGACTCTCAAACTCGTCGCAAAGAACCGAGGTATCAATTTAAGTCACCGTTACAGCTCACCTCACAAGATGGCGCCGCGGCTAACGGACATACCTTAGATATCTCAAAACGTGGACTCAGCATTGCTCTTGAGCATCCGATGGTACTCAAGATTAATGACCCGGTATTAGTAAACTTCAATGAACTGCAGCTCTACGACAAAAACCTGCCATTAAGCACCGTGCCTTACCACGTGATTCGAGTCAGCCCGAATGGTCGCAACGTGCAGTTGGTTATCGCCGAGAACACGAAGACAATGCGTACTATCGCCTTTCTCAATGGGCTTATCGATCAAAACCAAAGCAAGTTGATTAAGAAGAAAGAGATACTGCCAACACACTCTCTGCTCGAGTCTCTACACAACATTTTGTTGAGCAAGATGGTCAGCAACCCAATATTCATTGATAAACCGGGCTCAACACTGCGTTGTAAGATCATTGGCGTAAACTTCCCGCTGAATAAACACTTAGCACTGCTCGCTAAGCTTGGCCACAACCAAAAGTTCTCACTCGAACCTATTTTCAAAGGGCACTCTAACTCGCTGTTGGCTGAACCACTGAAAAGAATTGAAGGTGCTGAACCTAAACACCATGATGTCTATATTGCTGCGGTTAAGTTTGGCGACAAGATCCAATCCGTACATACGAAGTTGGTCAAAGACTTCGCCTCGGCAAAGGAACGCATCTTATTCATCAAGAAAGCTCAACATTTAGGTGACGTGTATGTACTACGAGTCACTACTGCACCTATTTTTAATCCGCTAACGAGTTTATTCCAGTCTGATTTAGAAGAGCTCTCACGCATCAGCATGCACCAAGCTAAGAAGCTAGAGAATGAGGTCACTGCTTTTATTGGTTATGGTGAGATAGAAGATATTACCGATGAAGTGTTGATTCGATTGGAGCTGACACGCTAGCCTACAGCGGCGTTTTAACTTGAACATGAAATAGAAAAAGCAGGCTGATAGCCTGCTTTTTTTGTATCCGTTATACCGCCCTAAATATGACTAAGGCTTCGCTTGCCAGCTGATTTTTTGCTGCTTAGCTAACACACCCGACAAGATGCAAAGTACCCCGCCTAAACCGGCATAACGCACAGCGGTTTGAGCTTGTTGCTCTACTTTTGGTTTCGCATGGTAGGCGATGCCTAAACCTGCAGAACCCATCATAACCAAGTCATTAGCACCATCACCAACGGCAACAGTGTTATGCAGTTCCAATTCGTACTCTTCAGCCAACTCTACCAAGATATCCGCTTTAGTCTGCGCCGAAACAACATCGCCTAAGACTTCACCCGTCAATTTACCATTAATGATTTCAAGCGTGTTTGACTGAGCGTGGTCAAGATCAAGCGTATCTTTAAGATAGTCAGAGAAGTAAGTAAAGCCACCTGAAGCAATTGCCGTCTTCCAATCAAGCTTATTCAGAGTATTCACTAGCTCAACCAAGTCTGGCATGAATGGCAATGATTGACGCACTTGCTCCAAAATAGATTCATCCGCACCTTTCAGTGCGCCTACTCGTTGACGTAGGCTCTGTTCAAAGTCGAGCTCACCTTGCATTGCTCGCTCGGTGATTTCAGAGACTAATTCCCCCACTCCAGCTAGCTTTGCAATCTCATCGATACATTCAATTTGAATCGCTGTGGAATCCATATCCATTACAATCAAACCTGGCTTAGATAGGTCTGGGACCTCGCTAAGGCAAGCATAATCAAGCTTTAAGGCCTGTAGGATTTCTTCGTGTACTGGTGTTAGGTTGCCTGACATCAAAGCCACTTCATAATGCCCTACCTTCCACGTATCAAGAATGGTGTTATAAGTGCCTGTGAAAAAATCGATGTCATCGAATGATTGTGGTGATAGATACTCACCGAATACAATCCAGTTGGCTTTGGCTTTAGCGAGTTGAGAAGCGAAACGAGTCTCGGGGAGTCGAGTTAATAATGTTGTGTGCCTTTTTATCGGCAGATATTTCTGAGCGTCCATGTGTATGATTCCTAATTAACTATGCTAAACGTTAACCTATTGCAATTTGAAAACGCAAGTCTCAATATGTCTTAATCATAACATTTGTTTATTTCAGGCTTCGTGAAACATGAATGAATCATTGTTCTCAATACGTAACGCTTTACGAATGCTAGCCCTCATTTTGCTGGCTACTATGTTCGTTGTAACAATTAAAAATACAGTCGTGATCAGTAAAGGTAACGAGAAGATCCAAGCAAAGCAGCTAGAAACGCTGACTAAGTTGCTTATCTCTCAGGCATCACTTTCTGCCAGTAAAGCGATCACACAACAAGACCAAGAGCGACTGCTTGATCTCACCAATCAGCTGTCTCAGGATCGCTTGGTATTCGATACCACGATATACGATGCAGAGGGGATTCGACTGGCTTCGAGTGAAAAAGCACTCTCAGTACGCGAAGTTCTAGGCTTAGACACGCCACTTTCAACAGCAAGTATCGGCAGACAGCAATTAGTTGAACCTATCTACTCTCCAGAGAAAGCGATCATTGGATTCATTCGTGTGACCTTTGAAACGGGTAAGATGACGGCGATTTCTGATCACCATTATCGTAAAAGTGATCGCTACATGATCGGCATGGTGTTGATGGGGTTTGTCAGTGGCGTGCTGTTTGTCATGCTCATTCGTAGAAGAAAAACCAAGTCTGGTGAGAACTTGCTGCTTAAGAATGCAAACTCATAAGCTTTGTTATAAGGTCTTGGGTCTTGGGTCTTGGGTCTTGGAATCACGAAATAAAAACCTCGGATTAGGCAAGATGAATTATTTCGATTGAAATCACATAGCCTTCAGAATCCAAGAAATAGCGCTCAGTAATACATCATTACCAATAAAAAGCCCCGACGCTCAGGCAGCGACGGGGCTTTTTGTTATCTTGTCCCGTCCTGAAATGTGTTTACACATTGAGGACTAATGATGACCATTCCAAATAAACACTACGTTAAGCGCACTCAGCGTGATTACACACTAGGCTTTAAATTACAGGTTGTAGACGCCATTGAAAAAGGCGATATGACCTATAAACAAGCCCAATCAATTTACGGCATACAAGGTCGTTCAACCGTTCTTACTTGGTTAAGGAAGCATGGAAAAATGGATTGGACTACCAATCCAAGGAAGAACACGATGCCTAAATCACCAAGAGCAAATGAAACACCTGCCCAAAAAATAAAACGGCTTGAACAAGAGCTCGAAGATGAACGTCTTAGATGCCTTCTTCTCAACAGAGTTGTCGATATTCTTGACGCTGAGCATGGGATGTCGCTAAGAAAAAAGTATATAGCGAAGGAGCAAGAAGCCTTCAAAAAGAGAGGAAAGTAAGCTTAAGTAAAGCTTGCTCATTGCTCGATATATCTCGTCAATGTGTCTATCAGATAGAAAAACGTAAGAAAACTCGTCAGGCTGAGCTTGCCCCAGTGAAAGGAATGGTCCTTGAACTAAGACGCTTCATGCCTCGATTAGGAACTCGTAAGCTCTATTTCTTATTGAAACCTAAGCTGAT
>NZ_JANVFC010000039.1:0-5858 GCF_025195005.1 Vibrio sp. NC2 | reverse complement strand
GACGTGCCATCTAAGTATTGCTTAGCAATGATACATTTTAGCTCTCGGCTATATTTGGACATAAAAAGACCCCCAATAATTGGTGTCCAACTATTGGGGGTCAGTTCATTATGATCGGCTTTTTTGATCCTTGCATTCACCCCGCTCGTAAAACTTCTCTAACCACGAAGAATTAGGGTATAGAACGATGACTAGAGTACAAAAAGGAATGAATGTTAACTATCTAGGTCGCTTGGGCAAGATATTGGTTATCGATGAGCAAGAGCAGTTCGCTTTATTTGAGTCTTACAATAGTCATAAGCAATATGCGGTTCCATTGGAAGAACTTGAAGAGATCGAAGCGCAATTACCTTTATCATTAGAATCGAGTCGATATTGAAACCCGGAGTTATATCTAACAGGATCAAAAAAAGAGCCAACCGGCTCTTTTTTAATATATAGCTGTCTACTTAGCTTCTATTTACTTACTACGTTTTACTGCAAGGTGAGCTAGCGTGGTTAAAGCCTGCTTATATTCTGAATCAGGAAGTACAGAAAGCTCAGCAATGGCTTTATCTGCTTCTTCATAGGCTTTATTTGTTGTGTACTCTAACGAGCCTGTCTCTTTCATAACAGCCATAATGTCGTCGAGACGCTCCATACCATTGGCTTTTTCAATCGCTTCTCGAATCATGCTGGTTTGTTCAGGAGAACCATTGTGCATTGCGTAAAGTAGAGGCAGTGTTGGTTTGCCTTCGGCAAGATCGTCACCAACGTTCTTACCCATCTCTTTACCATCAGCAGTGTAATCCATCACATCATCAATCAATTGGAATGCAGTGCCTAGGTATTTACCGTAGTTTTGCATAGCCGTTTCGATTTCAGGTGATGATTCGCTAAGAATTGCACCGATTTGCGTTGCAGCTTCAAACAAGCGAGCGGTCTTCGAGTAGATGACCTGCATGTAACTTTCTTCTGTGGTGTCCGGGTTATTACAGTTCATTAATTGTTGAACTTCACCCTCGGCAATCACGTTAACTGCTTCACTCATTAACTCAAGGATCTTTAAGGATCCTAGCGTTGTCATCATCTGGAACGAGCGAGTGTAGATAAAGTCACCCACCAAAACGCTAGCGGCATTACCAAAAGCTGCGTTGGCTGTCGCTTTACCGCGTCTCATGTCCGACTCGTCGACGACATCATCATGGAGAAGGGTAGCTGTGTGAATAAACTCGATAAAAGCTGCAGAGGTGATATGAGCTTCACCTTGATAACCAAGTGCACGAGCAGATAAAAGAGCAAGCAAAGGACGTAGGCGTTTGCCACCACCGCTAACGATATAAAAACCAAGCTGGTTGATTAAACTTACGTCAGAATTAAGTTGGGCTTGAATTGTTTCATTCACTTTTGCCATATCATTGGCAGTAAGCGTTTGGATAGCTTTAAAATCCATTGTTCATCCGGCTGAAGTTAGACCCTGTAAGGCTTATACGTTGTATTCAATTGTTGAATAATACACTAAAAAACGTTGATTAATACATCACTTAAAGGCATCATTGCCGCACTTTTCTTTGGCGAACATGTTTTCGCCAATATTTTAAAAATATGGCTTGTCATAGCGGCATGATTCCCGTAGAATCTGCGCCCTATTGATTAGTTTAGCGCACACCCGAGTTGTAGAATTAACAACCATAGGCTGTGCGGAAAAAGCGGAGTAAAATATGTACGCTGTTTTCCAATCTGGTGGCAAACAACACCGAGTAAGCGAAGGTCAAACACTTCGTTTAGAGAAATTAGACGTTGAAACTGGTGCAACTGTAGAATTTGATAAAGTTCTTCTTGTTGCTAACGGCGAAGAAATCGCTGTTGGTGCACCTCTTGTTGAAGGTGGCAAAGTTACTGCAGAAGTAGTACAACACGGTCGTGGCGATAAAGTAAAAATCGTTAAGTTCCGTCGTCGTAAGCACTCGCGTAAGCAAGCTGGTCACCGTCAGTGGTTCACAGAAGTGAAAATCACTGGCATTAACGCTTAAGTATTAGGAGAGTTTAACAATGGCACATAAAAAAGCTGGCGGTTCTACTAATAACGGCCGCGATTCAGAAAGCAAACGTCTTGGTGTTAAGCGTTTTGGTGGTGAATCTGTTCTTGCAGGTAACATCATCGTTCGTCAACGTGGTACTAAGTTCCACGCTGGCACAAACGTTGGCATCGGTAAAGACCATACTCTTTTCGCTCTTACTGAAGGTAAAGTGAAATTTGCAGTAAAAGGTCCTAAAAACCGTAAGTTTGTAAGCATCGAAGCTGAGTAATTTAATCTTTTATTAGATTATTTATACTAGCTTTCAAGCTGAATTCAAAAGCCCTGCCGATTCGGCAGGGTTTTTTATTTATAGCGAGAATAAAAAAGTAGACGCTCTTGTTTTGGTTTTGAGAAGCCGTTTTATTTTTGAGAAACAGTTTGGTTTTATTAAGAAGCCGTTTGTTTTTTAAGATACAGAAAGCAAAGAACCTCTCCTTATTTGTTCCTTGGTTGCAGATCGATCTAGATCTTAGGTGATCGATCTAAACACGGATCTGCTAGAATTTATATCACTCCTTGATGAGTGGTAACGCAACGTAAGTGCGGAGTTAAAAAATGAAATTCGTTGATGAAGCATCAGTAAAAATAGAAGCCGGTGATGGCGGTAATGGTACAGTAAGCTTTTGGCGCGAAAAATTCGTCGCTAAAGGTGGTCCTGACGGCGGTGATGGCGGTGATGGTGGTGATGTTTACATTCAAGCGGATGAAAACTTAAACACACTGATCGATTACCGTTTCCAACGTTTTTACAATGCTGAGCGTGGCGAAAATGGCCGCGGTGGTAACTGTACTGGTAAACGTGGTAAAGATATGACAATGAAAGTACCAGTAGGTACTCGCGCTGTTGATATCCACACTAATGAAATCGTTGCTGAAGTTGCTGAGCATGGCAAGAAAGTCATGGTTGGTAAAGGTGGTTGGCACGGTCTTGGTAACACGCGTTTTAAGTCGTCTGTTAACCGTGCTCCTCGTCAAAAGACAATGGGTACTAAAGGTGAAGTTCGCGAACTACGTTTAGAGCTTCTTCTGCTAGCGGATGTTGGTATGCTTGGCTTGCCAAACGCTGGTAAATCTACGTTTATTCGCTCAGTATCTGCTGCAAAACCAAAAGTGGCTGATTACCCATTTACTACGTTGATCCCAAGCTTGGGTGTAGTGAGTGTGGTTCCTGAAAAGAGCTTCGTCGTTGCCGATATCCCTGGCTTGATCGAAGGCGCAGCTGATGGCGCTGGTCTTGGTATTCGATTCTTGAAGCACCTTGAGCGTTGTCGCGTTCTTCTGCATATGATTGATATTTTGCCGATCGATGGTTCTGATCCTATCCAGAATGCACTGACGATCATCGATGAGCTTGAGCAATACAGTGAGAAAGTTGCACAGAAACCTCGTTGGTTAGTGTTCAATAAAGTTGACCTAATGCCTGAAGAAGAAGCTGACGAAAAGATTCAAGAAATCGTCGAAGCTTTAGGTTGGGAAGGCGAGTACTTCAAGATCTCTGCTGTAAACAAGATCGGTACCAAAGATCTTTGCTTTAAACTGGGTGAGTTCATGGAGAACCTACCTCGTGAAGTGGAAGCAATTGAAGAAGAAGAAAAAGTTAACTTTATGTGGGATGACTACCATAAAGATGCGATGGCCGGTAAGAATGTCGTTACTGAAGATGACGACGACTGGGATGATTGGGATGACGAAGAAGATGACGGTCATGTTATCTATGTTCGTGATTAATCATCCTCGTAGTTTTTTATAAGCACTTTGGTCGCTTTTTCTAAGATACGCTGATAGTCTTATTAAACCGCAATGAAAATTGCGGTTTTTTTGTATCTAAATCATGACGTCTTGCCGTTTTTTATGCAAAATTTATCTTTAGATAATTAACGCCTATGGGAAGGAAATCATGGCATCAAAACAAAGAGCGATCTCAAGGTTAGTCGCTCAATCAGGACAAATGTTATTAGCTCATGGCGCCGAGAGTACATTGGTCGGTGACATTATGCGCCGTATCGGTATTGCTTGTGGGGTGAATGAGGTTGAAGTTGCACTGTCAGCCAATGCGTTGGTTGTGACAACAGTAATGGATGATCACTGCATAACGACGACTCGAAGTTGTGCTGATCGTGGCATTAATATGCAGGTGATAACCGAGATTCAACGCGTGTGTATCATGATGGAGAAAGGGATTCTTGATTATGATTTAGCTTATAAGAAGATCCAAGGGATCAGTCCTGAACGCTACAACCGTTGGTTAGTTGTCGTAATGATAGGGCTATCGTGTGCTTCTTTTAGCCGTCTTGCTGGCGGAGATTGGCATGTCTTTATGATGACGTTTATAGCTTCGGCTTGCGGTATGATTGTGAGACAAGAGATCGGTCATCGCCATTTCAATCCGTTATTAAATTTCGCTATTACCGCTTTTGTCACCACCACCATTTCAGCTCAGGCAGTGCTCTACAATATTGGTGGTCAACCCACTATCGTGATGGCTTCGTCAGTATTGATGCTAGTGCCCGGTTTTCCTTTGATTAACTCCGTAGCAGATATGCTTAAAGGCCACATTAATATGGGTCTCGCACGCTTCACCATGGCCAGTTTATTAACGTTGGCTACAAGCTTAGGTATTGTCGCAGCTATGAGCCTATCTGACGTATGGGGGTGGGTGAACTAATGACTATTTTTGAACTTTTTGTTGGGTTACTCAACGACATGTTTTTTGCTGCGATTCCTGCGGTTGGTTTTGCATTGGTGTTTAACGTCCCGCAACGAGCGTTGATCTATTGTGCTCTCGGAGGATCCATTGGCCACGGTAGCCGTTACTTAATGATGCATTTCGGCATTCCCATTGAATGGGCGACGTTCTTTGCTGCTACATTGGTAGGCATGATAGGGGTGCATTGGTCGCATCAATTGTTAGCACACCCGAAAGTATTTACGGTTGCAGCCTTGATTCCGATGGTCCCTGGCGTGTTTGCCTTTAAGGCGATGATTGCCATGGTTGAGATTAACCGAGCAGGATACAACCCAGAACTATTGGCATTGTTGATGGAGAACTTTTTGAAATCGATGTTCATTATCGCAGGGCTTGCGGTTGGCTTAGCAGTGCCTGGGCTGTTATTCTACCGTCGTAGACCTATCGTCTAGCTTCAACTTCATTTTCAAGTAAGGACAGGACTTTCGATTTATGATCATCAGCATGATAGCGGCAATGGCAAACAACCGTGTAATTGGTAAAGACAATCAGATGCCTTGGCATTTACCTGCAGATTTCGCATGGTTTAAACGCTCAACTATGGGCAAACCTGTCGTGATGGGGCGTAAGACTTACGATTCAATTGGTCGCCCTTTACCGGGGAGGCTGAACGTTGTAATCAGCCGCGACGAGAGTTTAGAAATCGAAGGTGTAACGACGGTAACTTCGATTGAAAAAGCACTAGAGCTGGTTAGTGATGTTGATGAAGTGATGATCATCGGTGGCGGTTCAATCTATGAAAGCTGCTTACCAAAAGCGAACAAGTTATACCTGACTTATATCGATTTTGATGTGGATGGTGATACTCAATTCCCAGACTGGGGAGAAGGTTGGAAGCAGAGCTTTAATGATATTTATCAAGCGGATGAGAAAAACAAGCACAATATGGAGTTTGTGGTTCTCGAGCGTTAACGGTGGTTATTAAGAGTTAGGCTCTGAAAATGCTTGCGTTACTGTGCCTAGCTAGCGCAAGCTTCTCGTATCTCGTATCTCGTATCTCGTATCTCGTATCTCGTATCTCGTATCTCGTATCTCGTATCTCGTATCTCGTA
>NZ_JANVFC010000038.1:0-6821 GCF_025195005.1 Vibrio sp. NC2 | reverse complement strand
CAAATCATGCAAGATGGTACGTTAGATATTATCGAGCCAAATCTTGCAGACGGCACAATCACAACCAACACCATTGACGTGATGCCAAATCAGAGTGCTGATGGCGCGACGATCACTCAGTTCACCTATGACGGTCAACTAAGAACGCTTGATCAAAATGACACTGGCGAGCAGCAATTCAGCTTCACGGAAGGTGAACTGTTTATCACCCTTGAAGGTGAAGTGCGCTTTGAGCCGAACCGCGACCTAGACCACACGGTGAGTGAAGATATCGTGAAGTCGATTGTCGTGACCTCAAGTGATTTTGATAACGATCCGGTGACTTCAACCGTTACGCTGACGATCACTGATGGTGATAACCCTACGATTGACGTTATTCCAAGTGTTACGCTTTCTGAAACTAACCTGAGCGATGGCTCTGCTCCGAGTGGCAGCGCGGTAAGCTCCACTCAAACCATCACGTTTACCAATCAAAGTGATGATGTGGTTCGTTTCCGTATTGAGCCAACGGAGTTCAACACTAACGACGATCTTAAATCGAACGGTTTAGCCGTTGAGTTACGTGAAGATCCGGCAGGGTCGGGTGACTACATTGGTTTTACGACCAGTGCCACAAACGTAGAAACTACAGTATTCACATTAAGCTTTAATTCTGGGTCATTAGGTGAATACACGTTCACGCTCATCGAAGCGTTGGATCATCAAGATGCCCGAGGCAACAACGATCTCAGCTTTGATTTACCTGTTTACGCGGTAGACAGTGATGGCGATGATTCACTGATGTCTCCGTTAAACGTCACCATCGGCGATGATGTTCAAATCATGCAAGACGGTACGCTCAATATTACTGAGCCGACGGTCGCTGATTTAGCAGCAGGCACACCGACGACGGCGATTTTCGATGTGATGCCAAATCAAAGTGCTGATGGCGCAACGGTGACGCAATTCACTTATGATGGCCAACTTCGAACGCTTGACCAAAATGATAATGGCGAGCAACAGTTTAGCTTCACCGAAGGCGAGTTGTTTATCACGCTTGAAGGTGATGTGCGCTTTGAGCCTAATCGTAATTTAGACCACATACTCAGCGAAGACATCGTGAAATCAATCGTGGTGACATCTAGCGATTCCGATAACGATGTGTTGACCTCAACCGTCACTTTGACCATTACCGATGGTGATATCCCAACTATTGATAATGTGCCAACAGTAAGCTTGTCAGAAACAAGTCTGAGTGACGGCTCTGCGCCAAGTGGCAGCGCGGTTAGTTCAACTCAAACCATTACCTTTACTAATCAAAGTGATGATGTAACAAGTTTCCGCATTGAACCGACTGATTTCAATGTTGGTGGCGCTCTCACATCAAACGGCCTGGCAGTCGAACTGAAAGCTGACCCAACCACACCGGGCGGCTACATCGGTTATGTTACGGATGGCTCGAACGTAGAAACCAACGTCTTCACGATTAGCTTCTCGGATACCAAGTTAGGTCAATACACTTTCACTTTACTTGAAGCATTAGACCATGCGGATGGCCTTGCAAATAACGATCTGAGCATTGATCTGCCAGTCTACGCCGTCGACAGTGATGGCGATGATTCATTGGTTTCTCAATTGAGTGTAACCATCGGTGATGATGTCCAAATCATGCAGGATAGTACGTTAGATATCACGGAGCCAAATCTTGCAGACGGCACAATCACAACCAATACTATCGATGTGATGCCAGAGCAAAGTGCTGATGGTGCGACGATCACTCAATTTACGTATGACGGTCAAGTTCGAAGATTGGATCAAACTGACAATGGTGAGCAGCAATTTAGCTTCGCAGAAGGTGAGTTGTTTATCACTCTTGAAGGTGATGTGCGTTTTGAACCAAACCGCAATCTAGACCACACGGTTAGCGAAGACATTGTGAAGTCGATTGTGGTGACATCCAGTGATGGCGATGTGGATGTTGAAACGGCAACGGTTGTACTGACCATTACTGATGGCGATATTCCAACCATCGAGTCCGTACCAAGCGTGACGCTATCAGAAACACAACTTTCTGATGGCTCGACACCAAGCGGCAGTGCGGTGAGTCAAACTGAGACTATCTCGTTTACTCACCAAAGTGACGATGTTGAGAAGTTCCGAATCGAACCGACCGAGTTCAATGTAGGTGGTGCGTTAACGTCGAACAACATTGCGGTTGAGCTTAAAGAAGACCCTGCAGACTCTGGCGTTTATGTCGGCTTTATTGATGATGCTGGAACGGACGTTCCTGTCTTCAGCTTAAGCTTCTCCGGTACTACGTTAGGCGAATACACCTTCACACTACTTGAAGCGCTAGACCATGCCTATGGTCTCGACAATAACGAGCTGACCTTCGACTTACCAGTCTATGCGGTGGACTCAGATGGCGATGATTCATTGATGTCTCCGCTGTCGGTGACCATTGGTGATGACGTCCAAATCATGGCGAACGGCACGCTGGATATCACCGAGCCGAATTTAGCTGACGGTACGGTGACGACCAACACCATTGATGTAATGACAGCGCAAAGTGCCGATGGCGCAGTGATTACCCAGTTCACCTATGACGGTGGCACGGCTCAAACTTTAGACCCAACAATTACAGGTGAGCAGAAATTTACGTTCACTGAGGGTGACGTGTTCGTCACCATCGAAGGTAACGTGCGCTTTGAGCCAAACCGTGATTTAGACCACGAAGATGGCGATATCGTTAAATCTCTCGTCTTCACGTCAAGCGATGGCGATATCGATGTTGAAACGGCCACTGTCACACTGACGATTATTGATGGTGATATCCCAACCATTGAGTCGGTGCCAAGCATCGCGCTTGCTGAAGCAGATTTAGCGGATGGCTCGTTACCAATCATGGGTGCATTGAGTCAAACAGAAACCATCTCGTTCACTCATCAAAGTGACAATGTAGAGAAGTTCCGCCTAGAGCCTAGTGAGTTTAATAGTGATGACTCATTGAAATCCGATGGTCTTCCAATTGATTTGAAAGAGGACCCTGCAGGATCAGGTAACTACGTCGGTTTTACAACTAGTGCCTCGAATGTAGAAACTCCGATTTTTACATTAAGCTTTAGCGCTGCGACTCTGGGGCAATATACTTTTACGCTGTTGGAGAATATCGACCATGAGGATGGTCGTGGCAATAACGACTTCACGTTCGAACTACCAGTTTACGCGGTTGATACCGACGGTGATGACTCTTTAATGTCACCTCTGCCAGTCACCATTACTGATGATGTTCAAGTGATGGCTAGTGGCGATCTGACGATTGAAGAGCCTACCGTAGCTGACTTGTCCGCTAGTACGCCAACGACATCCGTTTTCGATGTATTGACTTCACCAAGCGCCGATGGCGCTAGTGTGACTCAATTTACCTATGACGGCACCGCTTATTCTCTAGATCCGAATGATGCGATCGAGCAAGAGTTTACCTTCACCGAAGGCTCACTGTTTATCACGACTCAGGGGGAAGTACGCTTTGAGCCTAATCGAGATTTAGACCACTCGGCTGGCGATATCGTTAAAAATATCGTTGTGACGTCAAGCGATGGCGATGATGACGTTCTTACCTCGACAGTGACGCTGACCATTACTGATGGTGATGTTCCGACTATTGACGTGATTCCGCCTGTATCACTGTCGGAATCCAGTCTTGATGATGGCTCTGCGCCAAGCAACTCTCCAGTCAGTGAAACGAAAGATATTCAATTCACGGAACAAAGTGATGATGTTGACCACTTCAGAATTGCGACTGATGAATTTAATCTGTTAGGTACTCTCACTTCGAATGGTTTGGAAGTCGAACTTCGCGAGTTCCCGGCTGATTCAGGGGAATACACGGGCTTTACGACTAACGCACTAAATCAAGAAGTTGAAGTCTTTATCATCAATTTTGATGACGTTGTGTTGGGGCGTTACACCTTTACGCTACTTGAAGCGCTTGACCACGAGGACGGACTCGACAATAACACCTTGAGCTTTGATCTGCCTGTTTATGCGGTAGACAGCGACGGTGATGACTCAGTGATGTCGCCATTAACAGTGACCATCGAAGATGATGTTCAAGGCATGAGTAATGGCATTCTGAATATCGAAGAGCCGACCGTCGCGGATCTGGCCGCAGGGGTGGTGACCACAACTACGATTGATGTGATGCCAGAGCGGAGTGCTGATGGCGCGACCATAACTGAGTTCACTTATGATGGTGGGACTCCGCTGACGCTTGACCAAAACGATACTGGCGAGCAAGAGTTTATCTTCACTGAAGGCTCGTTGTTTATCACTCTTGAAGGTGATGTGCGTTTTGAGCCAAACCGCAATCTAGACCACACGGTTAGCGAAGACATTGTGAAGTCGATTGTGGTGACATCCAGCGATGGCGATGTAGATATTGAAACGGCTACGGTTGTACTGACCATTACTGATGGCGACATTCCAACCATCGAGTCCGTACCAAGCGTGACGCTTTCTGAAACACAACTTTCTGATGGCTCGACACCAAGCGGCAGTGCGGTGAGTCAAACTGAGGCTATCTCGTTTACTCACCAAAGTGATGATGTTGAGAAGTTCCGAATCGAACCGACGGAGTTCAATGTCGGCGGAGCGTTAACGTCGAACAACATTGCGGTTGAGCTTAAAGAAGACCCCGCAGACTCAGGCATCTATGTCGGCTTCATTGATGACGCTGGTACTGAAGTACCAGTCTTTACCTTGAGCTTCTCAAGCACCACGTTAGGCGAGTACATCTTCACTTTACTTGAAGCGCTAGACCATGCCGATGGTCTCGACAATAACGAGCTGACCTTCGACTTACCAGTTTATGCAGTGGATTCAGATGGCGATGATTCATTAATGTCTCCGTTGTCGGTGACCATTGGTGATGACGTCCAAATCATGGCGAAAGGTACGCTGGATATTACCGAGCCGAATTTAACTGACGGTACGGTGACGACCAATACGATTGATGTAATGACGGCGCAAAGTGCCGATGGCGCAGTGATTACTCAGTTCACCTATGACGGTGGTACGGCTCAAACTCTAGATCCAACAATCACAGGTGAGCAGAAATTTACGTTCACTGAGGGTGACGTGTTCGTCACCATTGAAGGTAACGTGCGCTTTGAGCCGAACCGTGATTTAGACCACGAGAGTGGCGATATCGTTAAATCACTGGTGTTTACTTCGAGTGATGGTGATGTGGATGTTGAAACGGCCACTGTCACACTGACGATTATTGATGGTGATATCCCAACCATTGAATCGGTGCCAAGCATCGTGCTTGCTGAAGCAGATTTAGCGGATGGCTCGTCACCAATCATGGGTGCAGTGAGTCAAACAGAAACCATCTCGTTCACTCATCAAAGTGACAATGTAGAGAAATTCCGTTTAGAACCAAGTGAGTTTAATACTAACAACGCGCTCAAGTCAGACGGCTTGATCATTGAGATTCGAGAAGAACCAACAGGCTCTGGCAATTATATTGGCTTCACGACCGATATTTCGAATGTCGAAACCACGGTGTTTACTCTCGATTTCAGCAGTTCCACTTTGGGTGAATACACCTTCACTCTTCTGGAAGCGATTGACCACACACCAATTCAAGGCAATAACGACCTAACATTTAACTTGCCAGTTTACGCGGTTGATACCGATGGTGATGACTCGTTAATGTCACCGCTATCGGTGACGATTACTGATGATGTTCAAGTGATGGCAAGTGGTGATCTGACGATTGAAGAGCCTACCGTTGCTGACTTGGCTGCAGGCACGCCAACGACATCCGTTTTCGATGTATTAACATCCGCGAGTGCCGATGGCGCGAGCGTGACTCAATTTACCTATGACGGCACCGCTTACTCTCTAGACCCGAATGATGCGACCGAGCAAGAGTTTACCTTCACCGAAGGCTCACTGTTTATTACGACTCAAGGGGAAGTGCGCTTTGAGCCAAACCGAGATTTAGACCATTCGGTTGGCGATATCGTTAAAAATATCGTTGTGACGTCAAACGATGGTGATGACGACGTTCTTACCTCAACAGTGACACTTACGATTAAGGACGGTGATGTTCCAACCATTGATGTCATTCCGCCAATTTCACTATCTGAAAAGAATCTAGCCGATGGCTCTGATCCATCGAACTCTGCGGTCAGTGACACCAAAGTCATTCAGTTTACTCATGAGAGTGACGATGTTGAGTCTTTCCGTATCGAGCCAACAGAGTTCAATACTCTAGGTACGTTAACGTCAAACAACTTGGCGGTTCAGCTAAAAGAAGATCCTAACAGTGCTGGCGATTACATCGGTTTTGTTAAAGACGCGTCGGATGTTGAAACCAACGTCTTTACCATTAGTTTCTCGGATACAAATCTAGGTCAATACACCTTCACTTTACTTGAAGCATTAGACCATGCGGATGGCCTTGCAAATAACGATCTGAGCTTTGATCTGCCAGTCTACGCCGTCGACAGTGATGGCGATGATTCATTGGTTTCTCAGCTTAACGTAACCATCGGTGATGATGTCCAAATCATGCAGGATGGTACCTTAGATATCACTGAGCCAAATCTTACAGATGGCACAATCACAACGAATACTATCGATGTGATGCCAGAGCAAAGTGCCGATGGCGCGACGATCACTCAGTTTACTTATGACGGGCAAGTTCGAACTCTGGATCAAACGGACAATGGTGAGCAGCAATTTAGCTTCACGGAAGGCGAGTTGTTCATCACTCTTGAAGGTGAAGTACGCTTCGAACCAAACCGAAATCTAGACCACACAGCTAGCGA
>NZ_JANVFC010000037.1:0-11669 GCF_025195005.1 Vibrio sp. NC2 | reverse complement strand
GGTCGGTGAAGAGGGATTCGAACCCCCGACCCTCTGGTCCCAAACCAGATGCGCTACCAAGCTGCGCTATTCACCGACTAATTTTGTATCGACTCTTGGGAATAATGAATCAACACTGGAAGCCGAAGCTACCGATATTTTGTAAAGAAAGAATGGGGTGGCTAACGAGATTCGAACTCGCGACCACCGGAATCACAATCCAGGGCTCTACCAACTGAGCTATAGCCACCATTATTTCTTTTTTGCCAATTTCTCACTTACCGAAGTAAGAGACCGGATGGCGCGCCTGAAAGGATTCGAACCTTCGGCCTTTGGCTCCGGAGGCCAACGCTCTATCCAGCTGAGCTACAGGCGCATGCCCTGTCGGCGGAGTGGAATAATACGTATATCACCCAATGCCGTCTAGTACTTTTTTAACTTTTTTTTCTGTTTGGTCTCTTTTTCGACAGTTAATATGTGATAAACCCCTTATTTGAGTACTACAACCCGCCACAGCTTATAAGTTGTTGTTTATTGCAACAACTTATCGGGATATAATCACCCATTATTTACATTGGTTTAACAGTTGCTCTTTGCTGGTGAAGCCAAAACACCCTCCAACACTATAAATTGGTAAGCACGTACTTACCTTGGGAATGTAAAGTGAGTTTAATGGATATGTCTCGTCGAATTTTAAGCGTTGTCATCGCAGTTTTAACCTTTTCAACTGGCGCAATGGCTTCAGGCCTTAGCGAAGCAGAGCAAGATGCAATTGCTGAACGCATCAAACCAGTTGGTCAAGTTTACCTAGTCGGCAGCGAACCAGTAGTCGCAGAACCAACAGGCCCTCGTGATGGCGCAACAGTTTATGGTACCTTTTGTATCGCTTGTCACGCATCTGGCGTAAGTGGCGCACCTAAAACAGGTGATGCTGGTGATTGGGGACCTCGTATTGCTCAAGGTCGCGATATCCTAGCTAACCACGCAATCAACGGCTTTAATGCAATGCCAGCGAAAGGTTCATGTATGGACTGTTCAGACGACGAAATCAAAGATGCTATCGAGCACATGATTGCTGGTCTGTAATTTACCGTTCTGTAATTAAAAATGCCAGATTCAAAAAAGGTGACCTCATGGTCACCTTTTTTATTGGCTTCTATACATAGTGCTATAAAAGCAGAGCATTACTTCTTATTGAACATCGCACGAATATTAGCAATGTGTGCCTGTCCTTTTTCCATTCTTTCTTCAGCGGATTGTGGTTTCTTAACGCTTTCCCACTCCACATCATCATGCGGCAACTCGTCAAGGAAGCGGCTTTGTGTTGGCTTAATCAATTCACCATACTGACGACGTTCACGACACTTAGTAAAAGTCAGCTCTTTCTGCGCTCGCGTAATCCCTACATACATAAGACGACGCTCTTCTTCTACATTACCTTCATCAACACTGGTTTGGTGTGGCAAGATGCCCTCTTCGGCCCCCATCAAGAATACATACGGAAACTCTAGGCCTTTCGAAGCGTGCAATGTCATTAGTTGAACTTGGTCTGCATCGTCATTATCTTCCCCACGCTCCATCATGTCGCGCAAAGTTAAACGTTG
Organism: Vibrio sp. NC2; assembly: GCF_025195005.1. Classification (NCBI taxonomy): domain Bacteria; kingdom Pseudomonadati; phylum Pseudomonadota; class Gammaproteobacteria; order Vibrionales; family Vibrionaceae; genus Vibrio; species Vibrio sp. NC2. The sequence continues at coordinate 10,086 of NZ_JANVFC010000037.1, read as the reverse complement.
AACAACCTCTCGTAGCGTCTTCTCTTCTTTATCATAATTATCACCTTCGAGGTCGGCCACAATCCAGCTATAGAGATCAGACACGTTTTTCATTCGCATTTCAGCGGCTTTCGGGCTTGGAGAGGTTTCGTAGAGCCAATCTTCGTAATTAATGTCACGAACCAAAGAGCGAACCGCCTCAACTGTATTACCACGCTCTGCATTATCCGAGATACGAACAATCCAATCGCTGAAACGACGCAGGTTTTCCAAACCACGGCCCGTCAGCGTTTGCTCTAAGCCCATTTCGAAGCTGGCTTCAAACAGGCTTTTACCGCGCATGTTGGCGTAGCTGCCTAATTTTTCAAGCGTAACTGGGCCGATCTCACGACGTGGTGTGTTTACAATACGCAGGAAGGCGTTGTCATCATCAGGGTTCACCAACACACGTAGGTAAGCCATGATGTCTTTAATTTCTGCTCTGGCGAAAAAGGATGTACCGCCTGAGATTTTGTAAGGCACACGGTTCTGCATCAAGGCTTTTTCAATCAAGCGAGATTGGTGGTTACCGCGGTAAAGCACTGCGTAATCTTTGTATTCTGTGCGATTCAAAAATTTGTGGGCGATGATCTCACCGGTAATACGCTCTGCTTCATGCTCTTCATTCTTAGCATTTAATACCTTGAGCTTTTCACCATCTGGGATCTCAGAGAACAGTGACTTCTCATAGACGTGCGGATTGTTGGCGATCAAGATATTCGCTGCTCGCAAAATTCGACTGGTCGAGCGGTAGTTTTGCTCTAATTTGATCAAACGTAGGTTAGGGTAATCCTCACCTAGCAGAACCAAGTTTTGTGGTTTTGCGCCACGCCATGAGTAAATAGATTGGTCATCATCACCTACGACCGTCAAACGACCACGTTCCCCCACCAGTAAACGAACCAACTCATATTGGCTAGTGTTGGTATCCTGATATTCATCGACCAGCAAATAACGAATACGAGACTGCCAGCGTTCACGCACTTCTTGATTGGTTTTCAGTAGCAATACTGGCATCGCAATCAGATCATCAAAATCGAGTGCGTTATAGGCTTTCATCTGTTTCTGATACATCTCAAAACAGAATGCAAACAACTGTTCTTGTTCACCTTGGGCCCTTGCTTTCGCTTGATCTGGCGTCAGCATGTCATTCTTCCAATTTGAGATGGTACTCATCAAAGAACGCAGCAGATCCTTATCACCATCGATCTGTGTTTCAGTTAGTTCTTTAAGTAGAGCTAACTGGTCTTGGTCATCAAATAACGAGAAGCCCGCTTTCAAACCCAGCGCTTTGTATTCTCGGCGAATGATAGTTAAACCCATGGTATGGAACGTTGAAACGATCAGACCTTTAGATTCACCTTTACCCAGAGTTTGACCCACACGCTCTTTCATCTCGCGTGCCGCTTTATTGGTAAAGGTTACCGCTGCAATATTACGAGCCTTGTAGCCACACTCTTGAACCAAGTAAGCAATCTTGTTGGTGATAACACGTGTTTTACCCGATCCAGCGCCCGCTAATACTAAGCAGGGACCAGAAACATACTTCACGGCTTCATCTTGTCTTGGGTTCAGTCTCATTTGATTCTCAATTTGGTCTAGAGGGGCGAATTCAATTGCGCGCCTATAATAATGCTGCAACACCACGAATGCTACGTTCTCTTATACAAGATTTTTACGCGACTTGTGTAAAACTTTGTTGCACATGTGTATGGTTCTTGGGCTATAATGAATGAACGTTCATTCACTGGTGATGGAATAATGACAACTCATGCACCTCAGGATAAACGCCAACAAATACTTTCTGCCGCTGAAAAACTCATTGCGGAGGTCGGCTTTCAAGGCCTTTCAATGCAAAAATTAGCCAAAGAGGCGGGAGTTGCTGCAGGCACTATCTACCGCTACTTCGACGATAAAGATCACTTGATAGATGATGTTCGAGTGCTCGTGACTCAACGAGTAGCAGATGCTGTTCAAGAAGGGGTTGATGATTCGGATCCAATTAAGCAACGCTACCGTACTATGTGGTTGAACATATGGAACTTAGCGGGAACGAACTTAGCCGCGATAAAAAATCGGGTTCAATATGACTCACTGCCCATCACAAATAGCCTAAACTTCAGGGAACTAGAACGTAAAATGTTTGCCCAAGTTGAGCTGCTATTTAATGAGGGTAAAGAGCAAGGACTGTTTAAACCACTTGATAATGAAGTATTAAGCGGCTTGAGCTTAGCGGCTAGTGTATCTCTAGCGCGAAAGCATTCTTTAGGATTTTACCAACTCGACGAGGCAGAACTAGAATCTGCAATAGAAGCCAGTTGGGATGCAATAATTAAACACTAGATCGGAGTTTTGACCATAATGAAAAAGTGGACTTTCTTCATGTTACTCATCGCTGTACTTCTTTTCGGCAGCGTTATTGGGTTCAACATGTTCAAACAACAAAAAATTGCTGAGTATATGGCCAACCGCCCTGAACCAGAGTTTCCAGTAACGGTTACTGAAGTTCAGCCGATCGACTGGGTTCCAGTAATTGAAGCTATCGGCTTCATCGAACCTAACCAAGGTGTCACGCTAGCGAATGAAACCAGCGGTGTTATTGACCAAATCTCTTTTGGTTCTGGTACTGATGTTAAAAATGACCAACTTCTTGTTCGTCTTGATTCTGGCGTAGAAAAGGCAAATCTAAAGAGTTCTGAAGCTCGCCTGCCTGCGGCAAAAGCAAAATACAAACGCTACCAAGGCCTGTATAAGAAAGGTTCTATTTCAAAAGAAGCATACGATGAAGCAGAAGCAAACTACTACTCTCTATCTGCTGATATTGAAAGCCTAAAAGCATCTATCGAACGCCGTGAAATTCGTGCTCCTTTCGATGGCAAAGTGGGTATTCGTAACGTGTACCTAGGTCAATACCTGCAATCAGGTACAGATATCGTTCGTTTAGAAGATACCAGTGTGATGCGCCTACGCTTTACGGTATCTCAAACAGATATCTCTCGTATCAATGTTGGTCAGGCTATCGACATCTTTGTTGATGCTTACCCAGAGAAACCGTTTGAAGGCTCTATCAGTGCCATTGAACCCGCAGTAAGTATCCAAAGTGGTCTTATTCAAGTTCAAGCAGACATTCCAAACAATGATGGCAAGCTTCGTAGCGGCATGTTTGCGCGTGCTAACATCATTCTGCCTAAGCTAGAGAACCAAGTAACGTTGCCTCAAACAGCGATTACTTTCACTCTATATGGTGACAATGTTTACATCCTGACGGAAGAAGACGGCGTTCAACGTGTTGCTCAACATGTTGTAAAAGTAGGTGAGCGTACCGCTGAGATTGCACACATCCTTGAAGGCGTTAAAGCCGGTGATACGATTGTAACTTCTGGCCAAGTACGTCTAAGTAACGGTGCCAAAGTTAAGGTTGTTGAAAGTGATGCAATCACTCCACCATCTGAAACACCTAAGCTGTAACTGGAGGCACAATGCGCTTTACTGATGTTTTTATTAAACGTCCAGTTCTAGCGGTATCCATCAGCTTTTTGATTGCTCTGCTTGGCTTACAAGCAATCTTCAAAATGCAGGTGCGTGAATACCCTGAAATGACGAATACCGTCGTAACCGTAACCACGAGTTACTACGGTGCAAGTGCCGATCTTATCCAAGGCTTTATCACCCAGCCCCTCGAACAAGCTGTGGCTCAAGCGGATAATATCGACTATATGACTTCTTCTTCTGTACTTGGTAGTTCTACGATTACCGTAAACATGAAGTTGAACACCGACCCAAATGCGGCGTTGTCAGACATACTGGCCAAGACAAACTCGGTACGGTCTCAGCTCCCTAAAGAAGCCGAAGATCCAACCGTAACTATGTCGACCGGTTCAACGACCGCGGTACTTTATATTGGTTTTACCAGTGATGAACTCGTATCAAGCCAAATTACCGATTATCTAGAGCGTGTAATCAACCCGCAGCTATTTACGGTAAATGGTGTATCTAAAGTCGACCTATATGGTGGTATGAAATACGCACTGCGCGTATGGCTAGATCCGTCAAAAATGGCAGCTGTTAACCTCACCGCTACTGATGTTATGTCGGTATTGGATGCCAACAACTACCAATCAGCGACAGGTCAAGCTACTGGCGAATTCGTTCTTTATAACGGCAGTGCCGATACGCAAGTATCAAACACTGAAGAGCTAGAGAACTTAGTCGTTAAAAGTGGCGAGGGTGAAATTATTCGCCTGTCTGACATCGCTAAGGTTTCTTTAGAAAAAAGCCACGATATTTACCGAGCGAGTGCAAACGGTAAGGAAGCGGTTGTTGCAGCAATTAACGCGGCACCAAGTGCGAACCCTATCAACATTGCCGCTGATGTCCTTGAGCTTCTACCTCAATTAGAGAAGAACCTTCCAAGTAACATCTCGATGAATATCATGTATGACTCGACTATTGCGATTAATGAATCCATTCAAGAGGTTATTAAAACCATTCTTGAAGCGGCATTAATTGTACTCGTCGTAATTACTTTGTTCTTAGGTTCATTCCGTGCGGTTCTTATCCCGATCGTTACTATCCCACTGTCTCTAATTGGTGTGGCTATGGTAATGCAGGCGATGGGCTTCTCTTGGAACCTAATGACGCTACTGGCAATGGTACTGGCTATCGGCTTAGTAGTTGATGATGCCATCGTTGTATTGGAAAACGTCGACCGGCATATAAAATTAGGGGAGTCTCCTTTCCGAGCTGCCATCATCGGTACTCGTGAAATTGCAGTACCCGTTATCGCAATGACATTAACGCTAGGTGCAGTATATGCTCCTATCGCAATGATGGGTGGTATCACAGGCTCGTTGTTTAAAGAGTTTGCACTAACCCTTGCTGGTGCTGTTTTTGTATCGGGCATTGTGGCGTTAACGTTATCGCCAATGATGTGTTCAAAAATGCTCAAAGCTCACGCCGAGCCAAGCAAGTTTGAGCAGAAAGTACATAGCGTACTAGACGGCATGACCAATCGCTACGAGCGTATGCTTGGCGCGGTAATGCAGCATCGCCCAGTCTTCATTGGCTTCGCTATCATCGTATTTGCAAGTTTGCCACTGTTATTCAAGTTCATCCCTAGTGAGTTAGCGCCTTCAGAAGATAAAGGTGTAATCATGCTTATGGGTACAGCACCTTCGAATGCGAACTTGGACTACATGCAAAACACCATGAATGACGTAAACAGCCTTCTGTCTGATCAGCCAGAAGTAGCGTATGCGCAGGTGTTTACAGGTGTTCCTAATGCAAACCAAGCTTTTGGTATCGCATCAATGGTTCCATGGAGTGAGCGTGAAGCAAGCCAGTCTGAAGTAGCAAACCGTGTTGGTAACTTGGTGAAAGATGTTCCTGGTATGGCCGTAACAGCCTTCCAAATGCCAGAACTTCCAGGTGCAGGTTCAGGCCTTCCTGTTCAGTTTGTTATTACAACACCGAACAGCTTCGAGAGCCTATTCCAAATTACGACAGAGATCTTAGCCGAAGTATCGACAAACCCGCTGTTCGTTTATTCAGATCTTGATTTGAATTACGACTCAGCAACGATGAAGATCCATATCGACAAAGACAAAGCGGGTGCTTACGGCGTGACGATGCAAGACATTGGTATCACTCTAGGTACTATGATGTCTGATGGTTACGTAAACCGTATCGACTTGAATGGTCGTTCTTACGAGGTTATCCCTCAAGTTGAACGTAAATTCCGTTTAAACCCTGAATCGATGAACAACTACTATGTTCGTGGCGCAGATGGTAAAGCAATTCCTCTAGGCAGTTTAATTACGATTGATGTTGTGGCAGAGCCTCGCTCTCTTCCTCACTTCAACCAATTAAACTCAGCAACGATTGGTGCAGTACCTGCTCCTGGCGCAGCCATGGGTGATGCTATCAATTGGTTTGAAGACATTGCAGCAACTAAGCTACCAAGCGGTTACAACCATGACTACATGGGTGAGGCTCGTCAGTACGTAACAGAAGGTAGCGCACTATACGCGACCTTTGGTTTAGCGTTGGCTATCATCTTCTTGGTATTGGCGATTCAGTTTGAATCTCTAAAAGATCCACTGGTTATCATGGTATCTGTACCACTGGCGATTTGTGGTGCCCTAATAGCTCTAGCTTGGGGTGCGGCGACGATGAACATCTACTCGCAAGTTGGTTTGATCACCTTGGTCGGCCTGATTACCAAGCACGGTATCTTGATCTGTGAGGTAGCGAAAGAAGAACAGCTACACAATCACAAGACTCGTATTGAAGCGGTAATGGAAGCGGCGAAGGTTCGTCTTCGTCCAATCCTGATGACAACGGCTGCGATGATCGCGGGTCTAATCCCACTGATGTACGCAAGTGGTGCGGGTGCGGCTCAGCGTTTCAGTATTGGTATCGTAATCGTTGCAGGTCTAGCGATTGGTACTATCTTCACTCTGTTTGTACTGCCAGTGATTTACAGCTACTTGGCTGAAAAACACAAACCTCTACCTGTATTTGTTGAAGACAAAGACCTAGAAAAGCTAGCTCGCGTCGATGAAGCAAAAGCAGCGCACAGAGAATTAGCTGATAATAAGTAATCACTAAGTCGTAATTACAATAAAAAGGCTACTTCGGTGGCTTTTTTTTGTACGCCATAGGCGACATATCAAGTGTGATTAAATAGAATAGTGATAAATATTCAGGAGTTTTAATTGATATGTTTGATCCAAAAAAACTAGAGCAGATTGCTAAGCAGATCCACGATTCTATGCCTCAACCAGTAAAAGAGCTTGGTTCAGACGTAGATCAAAAAGTTCGTCAGGTTATCCAAGGCCAACTGAACAAGCTAGACGTTGTAAGCCGTGAAGAATTTGATGTTCAAACACAAGTACTACTGCGCACTCGCCAAAAGCTGACTGAAATGGAACAAAAGCTAACGGACTTAGAAGCAAAGATTGCCGACAAGTAAGCGTAAAGCAAGAAAACTGAAAGGGTTGGTGTGAAAGCACCAACCCTTTTGTATTTCTGAAGATCAATCAAGAACTGAAAGTCGACAAAGACTGATCAAACAATGTTCATTTGATTGATTTTTAAGACTTTGTTACTAAAAGCAAAAAGGCTTGGTCAACGGCGACCAAGCCTTTTCATTAGATGTTGTGTTGCTTATTTATAACTCCAACCTGTAAGGAGTTAGTGATACTGCTTCGCTTTTTCTGCAAATTTATCAGTATCTAAGCGACTAATTAACCGCCTACAGCGATGCGCTTCATGTCGCTCATGTAGCTACGTAGCTCTTCACCAATGTACTCTACAGGGTGGTTACGGATAGCTTCGTTTACTTCAATTAGCTTAGCGTTATCAACTTGGTTAGATGTTTCACCTAGACCGCGGCCGATTACGTCAGTTGCTACTGAAGGCATGAACTTCTCACGTAGTAACGGTGTTGCTACGTTAGCGAATAGGTAGTTACCGTACTCAGCAGTATCTGAGATTACAACGTTCATTTCGTAAAGACGCTTACGAGCAACTGTGTTTGCGATTAGTGGAAGCTCATGTAGAGATTCGTAGTAAGCAGACTCATCGATGATACCAGATGCAGTCATAGCTTCGAATGCTAGCTCAACACCGGCACGAACCATAGCAACCATTAAGATACCGTTATCGAAGTACTCTTGCTCTGAGATTTCTACGTCAGAAGTTGGGTAGTTTTCAAATGCAGTTGCACCTGTCTCTTCACGCCAGCCTAGTAGGTTCACGTCATCGTTCGCCCAGTCAGCCATCATAGTGCTAGAGAAGTGACCAGAGATGATGTCATCCATGTGCTTATTGTAAAGTGGACGCATTAGGTCTTTAAGCTCTTCAGAAAGCTCAAACGCTTTAACTTTAGCTGGGTTAGATAGACGGTCCATCATGTGAGTTACGCCACCGAACTTAAGTGCTTCAGTAATCGTTTCCCAACCGTATTGTAGAAGTTTACCTGCGTAGCCAGGTTCGATGCCATCAGCAATCATCTTCTCGTAAGATACGATAGAGCCGGCTTGTAGCATGCCACATAGAATTGTTTGCTCACCCATAAGGTCAGATTTAACTTCAGCTACGAATGAAGACTCTAGGCAACCTGCACGGTGACCACCAGTACCTGCAGCCCAAGCTTTAGCGATATCCCAGCCTTCGCCTTTAGGGTCATTTTCTGGGTGAACAGCGATCAGCGTTGGAACACCGAAGCCACGCTTGTACTCTTCGCGAACTTCAGAACCTGGACACTTAGGTGCAACCATTACTACAGTAAGGTCAGCACGTAATTGCATGCCTTCTTCAACAACGTTAAAGCCGTGAGAGTAACCAAGAGCAGCGCCTTGCTTCATTAGAGGCATTACTGTTTCAACAACGTTTGTATGTTGTTTGTCTGGAGTAAGGTTGATAACTAGATCTGCTTGAGGGATTAGCGTTTCGTAGCTACCCACAACAAAGCCGTTTTCATCAGCGTTTTTGAATGATTGACGCTTTTCATCAATTGCCGCTTGGCGTAGAGCGTAAGATACGTCTAGGCCAGAATCACGCATGTTCAGACCTTGGTTTAGGCCTTGAGCACCACAACCAACAATTACGATTTTCTTACCTTCAAGATATTCAGCTTCTGTCGTGAATTCTTCACGATCCATGAAGCGGCAACGACCTAATTGGTCTAGTTGTTCACGAAGGTTTAATGTATTGAAATAGTTAGCCATTCTAGGGCACTCCTTTAAAAATAAGTCCGTAAGGTCGATATCTCTCTATCGAATGACTTCATACTAAAACAGACACTCCGTTGCTGAAAGTGATATATTCACAATTAGTTATTGCAATAAATGCAACATGGAAACGATCGCAAAACATGAACATAAAATCTCTACAATTATTTATACATTTATGTGATAGCAAGAGTTTCAGCAAAACCGCTGCTGCTATGCACGTCAGTCCTTCAGCACTTAGTCGTCAAGTACAAAAGCTTGAAGAAGAAACGGGGCAAGAATTGCTTATCAGAGATAACCGCAGTGTTGATCTCACTCCAGCAGGAAAGCACCTATTGCCAGTAGCATTAAGCATCGTTGGAGAGTGGCAGCAATACAATCTTCACCTGAAAGGTGGTGAGCAAGAACTTAAAGGTGAGATTCGCATATTTTGCTCGGTAACGGCTAGCTATAGCCACCTACCTGAGCTCATAACTGAATTCAGAGCTATTCATCCGTACATTGAATTTAAGCTCTCTACAGGCGATCCGGCTCAATCTATCGACAAGATTTTAAATGATGAAGCAGATATTGCTATCTCAGCGAAGCCAGACATTCTTCCCTCAAGGTTAGAGTTCGAAACCATCAGCGATATACCACTGTCAGTCATCATCCCATCCGGTGTGAGTAGTTTTAGCCAGCAGCTGCAATCAGAGAAACCAAACTGGAATGAAGTACCTTTTATCATCCCAGAAGCAGGTACTGCACGAGAACGTGCGAACGCATGGTTCAAAAAGATGAAGATAAAACCCAATATTTACGCTCAGGTATCTGGTCATGAAGCGATCGTCAGTATGGTTGCCCTTGGTTGTGGGGTTGGTATTGCGCCAGACGTTGTAATCAACAACAGTCCTGTGAGAGATAAAGTCGACCGCTTAAAAATAGAGCCAATCAAGCCGTTTGAATTGGGAGTGTGCTGTAAGCGATCGCAGTTAGAAAATCCGTTAATTAGAGCATTTTGGCAGGTAGCTGAAGGTAAATACCTTCAAGACTAGTTATCTATAAGTGATAACAAGCAAGTGTGGAGTCACAGATAAAGAGCACCTTAGTGCTCTTTTTTGTTTTTCTAAACGACAAATATGAAAAAAGCCCGCTGATTTCTCAGCGGGCTTTTCAATGGTGGTGGAGGGATAGGGATTTGAACCCTAGAACCGCTATTAACGGTTGCCGGTTTTCAAGACCGGTGCTTTCGACCACTCAGCCATCCCTCCAACAAATTGTCATCAATAGATTAGTACACTAATGATGTTGTTAATTGCTAATGCAAGTAACGATATTTAAAGCCTGGCGATGT
>NZ_JANVFC010000036.1:0-12700 GCF_025195005.1 Vibrio sp. NC2 | reverse complement strand
AAATAAGATGCATGAAAAAAGCCAGCAACTTGCGTTACTGGCTTACTAAAATCGTCAACGTATTTTAGGACGAGACAAACTATCAGTATTTCAATCACTTATTTAAGTTGGTCGCATAATTTTGCGCGCCATATGAAACACCACACTAATAAACACGAAACCACTCGCGACCAAACCTGAACACCATTCCACTTCCCCATTCCGACTTCTATTCTTTCCATCAACCAGTGCTTGCGCTGAAACAAACTAAACAATGGAATAGAACAATGAATAACAAAAAGAGAAGAACAAGTCAGAAAGGCTTTACGTTAATTGAATTGATGATTGTAGTGGCGATTATTGGGGTTTTGTCTGCAGTGGCAATTCCAGCATATAAGAATTACGTCACCAAAGGAGAGATTTCATCAGGTCTAGCAACTATGAGAGCCTTAATTACACCCGCAGAATTAATACACCAAGAAAAAGGGAAGCTTGCTCAAGCAACAGATTTAGGTGACTTAGGTACAACTGGATCTGCAAATACACTAGGTGCCATTACTATCTCAGCTGATGACACTCTTTTATTTACTTTCGGAGGTAGTAGCTCTATTAATACCTCAACGTTAACCTTTAATAGAGGTACTACGGGTTGGGTTTGCAAAAATAGCCTTCATGCAACCGTACCAGTTGATGGTTGTATTGCCCCATAATGCTAACCAACCTATCCACAATCCTTCGTCAGGCTAACTTACTTAGCCTGAGTCAGGAAAAAGCCGTTGCGGAACATGCACAAGCTTCAGGTATTTCGACACCTGAAGCTTTGCTCGTTCTCGAGTTCTTCAGCGGCGATTCCTTAGCAAATAACATCAAAACCATCTTCGGCTTGCCGTTGGTACAACTTAGTAATACGGATTATGAATCCTTATGCGAACAACTAGGGCTTCGTGAGCTGATCACCAAGTATAGTGCTATCCCGATTTCAGTCTCTAGTTCCACTCTCACACTCGCCTCTGCTGACCCGACCGATTTACAAGCTGAAGATGACTTTCGATTCGCAACCGGATTACAGATTGAATTGGTTGTCGCTAATTACTCTGAATTAGAAGGCGCAATACGAAAACTGTATGGACGTTCTATTTCCGGACAAGATTCCAAGCGCAAAGAGATCACCCAAGATGAGCTCGCTAACCTTGTTGAGATATCTGATGACGAGATAACTTCGATTGAAGACCTCAGCCAAGATGACTCCCCTGTCAGTCGCTTTATCAATCAGATTCTAGTCGATGCAGCACGTAAAGGCGCATCGGATATCCACTTCGAACCTTATGAAGAAAACTACCGCGTACGTCTACGTTGCGATGGCATCCTTGTCGAAATTCAACAGCCCGCTTCTCACTTAAGTCGTCGTCTATCGGCGCGCTTGAAGATTCTCGCCAAACTTGATATCGCCGAACGCCGTTTGCCTCAAGATGGTCGTATCAAACTGCGCTTAAATGACGAACTGGCGATTGATATGCGTGTATCGACGCTGCCAACATTATGGGGAGAAAAGATCGTTCTTCGTCTTCTAGACAGCAGCGCTGCCAATCTCGATATCGATAAGCTAGGTTACAGCGAGGATCAAAAAGCACTCTACCTCAATGCCCTAAAACGCCCGCAAGGGATGATCTTAATGACCGGGCCAACCGGCAGTGGCAAAACCGTCTCTCTTTATACTGGCCTTCGAATTCTTAACACCACTGAACGCAACATCTCAACAGCCGAAGATCCTGTTGAAATTAACCTGTGTGGTATCAATCAGGTACAAGTGACGCCTAAGATCGGCTTTGGTTTCGCTGAAGCGTTGCGATCATTTTTACGACAAGATCCTGATGTGGTGATGGTCGGAGAGATCCGTGATTTGGAAACCGCCGAGATCGCGATCAAAGCCTCGCAAACAGGCCACTTAGTGCTTTCGACACTGCACACCAATTCTGCAGCAGAAACCGTGACTCGCCTCTCTCATATGGGGATAGAACCTTTTAACCTCGCTTCATCATTAAGCCTGATTATCGCCCAACGACTGGCAAGACGACTGTGCGACCACTGTAAAGCCGCTGATGACTCACCTGATATATTTCTACGCCACTCTATTCCCAATAGCCAAATCATCTACAAAGCCAGCTCACAAGGATGCAATGAGTGTAATCAGGGATACTCGGGGCGAGTCGGTATCTATGAAGTCATGCCGTTTAGCGACCAACTGAAAAATAGCCTGATAGACAAGCCGAACGCGTTAGCCATTGAAAACTTGGCACGTCGAGAAGGCATGAGAACTTTACAAGAGTCAGGGCTAGATAAACTGCTTGAAGGCACCACCAGCTATCAAGAGCTACAACGTGTTCTATACCTATAATTCACGGAGCGAAAATGAGTAGTAAAAGCAAACAATCACAACTAAAAAACTACCATTGGAAGGGAATCAATAGTTCTGGCAAGAAAGTGTCTGGGCAGAGCTTAGCGCTCACCGAATTAGAAGTGCGAGAGAAGCTCAAAGAGCAGCACATTCAGATTAAGAAGATCAAAAAGAAAAGCATCTCAGCAATCACTCGTTTAACCCATCGAGTCAAAGCCAAAGATATCACTATTTTGACTCGCCAACTGGCTACCATGTTGGCGACTGGTGTGCCCATAGTGCAAGCCATCAAGTTAGTGTCAGACAATCACCGCAAAGCAGAAATGAAATCGATTTTATCGCACATCTGCAAAGGTGTAGAAGCCGGCACGCCAATCTCAAAAGCGATGCGCACCGCAAGCCGCCACTTTGATGACCTCTATACCGACTTGGTCGCGACAGGCGAACTCTCCGGCAACCTTGCACAAGTATTTGAACGCTTGGCGACCTATCGAGAAAAGAGTGAGCAACTAAAATCCAAGGTTATAAAGGCGCTCATCTACCCAGCAATGGTTGTAGCGGTCGCCCTTACCGTTTCCTATTTAATGCTGACCATGGTCATTCCGGAATTTGAATCGATGTTTTCTGGTTTCGGAGCAGACTTACCTTGGTTCACCCAGCAAGTGCTTTATCTTTCCCATTGGATGCAGGCTTATAGTTTCTATAGTGCCATCGGTATTGGTTTATTAATTCTGTCTTTTCAGCAGCTGCGTCAGCGATCCTACTCGATTCGACTTTCAACCAGTCGCCTTGGCTTACGCTTTCCTATCTTGGGTGCTGTCATCACCAAGGCATCGATTGCAAAGTTCAGCCGAACACTTTCAACCAGTTTCAGTTCTGGGATTCCCATCTTAACCAGCCTTAAAACAACGGCTAAAACCGCAGGCAACCTGCATTATGAATCCGCCATCATCGAGGTTCACCGTGAAACTGCCGCAGGCATGCCGATGTACATTGCAATGCGCAATACCAATGCCTTCCCAGAGATGGTTTTGCAGATGGTGATGATTGGTGAAGAGTCCGGAAATCTTGATGATATGCTCAATAAAGTCGCTTCCATTTACGAGTTCGAAGTAGACAACACCGTCGATAACCTAGGTAAGATTCTAGAGCCACTGATCATCGTATTTTTAGGCACCGTAGTTGGCGGACTTGTTGTCGCGATGTACTTACCGATCTTTAATCTTATGAGTGTGTTAGGATAGTTAAAAGCAACTAAACACCCATGAGCAGCCAACCTCTGCTCACCTTGATTAAGTGGTAAAGGACACTATGGAAGTATTTCACTACTATCCTTGGCTATTCTCCGTATTAGCTTTCATTTTTAGCCTTCTTATCGGCAGCTTCCTCAACGTAGTCATACACCGTTTACCGATAATGATGGAACGAGAGTGGCAACAAGAGTGCTCGGAGTATTTCTCTCAATATAAAATTCCAGCACCAGAGGGAAAGTTCAATCTCAGTATCCCTCGTTCTACCTGCCCGAAATGTAAAACCCAATTAAGAATCATCGACAATATTCCAGTATTAAGTTGGTTGTTCTTAAAGGGCAAATGTCATAGCTGTGCTAACCCAATCAGCGCTCGTTACCCATTGGTCGAACTGCTTACGGCGATACTTTGTACCGTAATCGCGAGCCACTTTGGTTTCAGTTACTACGCCATTGCTTTGATTTTTTTCACGTTTGCATTGATTACCGCAACCTTTATCGATCTCGATACTATGCTGTTGCCTGATCAAATTACCTTACCTTTAGTTTGGTCTGGTATCGCATTAGCTCTGTTTAATATCAGCCCTGTATCGCTTCAAGATTCCGTGGTTGGTGCAATGGCAGGTTATCTAGCGCTATGGTCTGTTTACTGGTTATTCAAACTACTGACAGGCAAAGAAGGCATGGGTTACGGCGACTTCAAACTTCTGGCTGCGCTTGGCGCTTGGCTTGGTTGGCAACACCTCCCAATGATCATTCTTCTATCCTCACTTGTCGGCTTAGTTTTCGGATTGATTCAACTTCGCTTGAAACAACAAGGCATAGATAAAGCCTTTCCATTTGGACCTTACCTTGCGATTGCGGGTTGGGTGAGTTTGATGTGGGGTAACGACATCATGGGCTGGTATTTCACTTCTGTACTAGGAATTTAACCATGGCAATCATTATCGGATTAAGCGGTGGTATCGCCAGTGGAAAAACCACCGTTGCTAATCTCTTCAATGAACATTTTAATATTGATATTGTCGATGCTGATATCGTTGCACGCGAAGTCGTCGCAGTGGGCAGTGACGGCTTAAAGCAGATTACCGACCATTTTGGTGAGGCTATCTTACTTGAAGGTGGAGCACTCAACCGAAGTAAGCTGCGTGAGTTAATCTTCTCGGATCCCACAGAGAAACAATGGCTCAATGACCTGCTGCATCCCATGATCCGTAACAAAATTGACAGTGACCTGTCTAAAGTCACATCCCCTTATGGTTTATTAGTCGCACCGCTATTGGTTGAAAACCAAATGCAAAGCATGGCCGATCGCGTATTAATCGTTGATGTGCCAACAGAAGTGCAAATAGAGCGTACGATGAGTCGTGATAATGTTTCTAGGGAACAAGTTGCATCAATTTTGAAATCACAGGCTTCAAGAGAACAACGCTTAGCAGTTGCAGATGACGTGATTAAAAACCATACTAAAAACCAAGAACTTTTGCCTCAAATCACAGATTTACATCAAAAGTATCTGGCAATCAGTACTGTAGATGGGTCAGAATAGAATAATGTTGAATGAAGGTTTGCTCGATGATCACCCACAAATTTGAACATCCTCTAAATGAGAAAACACGCATCTACTTAAGAGTTGAATCACTCTTGAGGCAGCTGCACTTGTCTTCTACATTTTCCGATGCTCAACAGTATCAACTCTTCTTCCGTTCCATCTTTGATCTGATTGAAATCTTCGAACAGATCCAGCTCAAGAGTGAACTTGCAAAAGATATTGAGAAGCAGCGTGTAACCTACAAAAGCTGGTTAGATGTTGAAGGTGTCGATCAAGAGATGCTGACTTCACTACTCAACGATATTAGTAATATCTATCGTGAACTGATGCAGGCGGAGCGTTTTGGGCAGTCACTTAAAGAAGACCGATTCTTGAGTGCCATACGTCAACGCTTTAATTTACCAGGTGGCTCATGCTGCTTTGATTTACCCGCACTGCATTATTGGCTGCATCTTCCTCTTGATAAGAGAATGAGAGATGCCAAAGCTTGGATGGATAGCCTACAGCCTCTGTATGAAGCGCTAACACTATGGTTAAAGCTCACCAGAGAGACTGGTCACTTTAAAGAGCAAATTGCTCGCGCTGGCTTCTTCCAGAGCGATGCTGATGAAGCGAATATCCTTCGCCTTTCTATTCCAATGCAATACGGTGCTTACCCGATGATCTCCGGGCATAAAAACCGTTTTGCCGTTAAGTTCATGAGCTTTGAAACAGGACAAGCCTGTACTCAAGACATCGAATTTGAATTGGCTGTCTGCAGCTAATTAATTTCCTTTTATAGTTTGGCTTGAGCCTTCACTCGAGCCTAAACTCTTTCTTACAATACCCTCTAATTAAGAATCACTATGTCGAAAAAAATCACCATCGTTAAATGCCCTCAATGTAATGCCGACGTTGAATGGGGCGAACAAAGCCCACACCGCCCGTTTTGCAGTAAGCAATGTCAGATGATTGATTTCGGTGAATGGGCAGACGAAGAGAACAGCATTGCTGGCGCACCAGACATGTCAGATAGCGATGGTTGGTCGGAAGATCCACACTAAGCGAGTAGCGAGTAGCGAGTAGCGAGTAGCGAGTAGCGAGTAGCGAGTAGCGAGTAAATTTTGAAGGGTTGGCGTTTAACGTCAATCCTTTTTTATTGCCTATAGCATGGTACGAATAGAGATTCCCTACTCCTTCCTTCGTCAGTCTAGGGAATGACAGTTAAATGTGAGTTTCGTTTAAGTCCGTCATCCCCAAGAGCGAGGAACGAGCGAATTGAGGCTCTCTTACCTACTCAGCTCTAAATAGCAGACACAAAAAAGCGGAGCCAAATGGCTCCGCTTTTATCGATAGAATGCAAAAAGAATTACTTCTTAGTAAGCTTCTCTTTAATACGAGCTGACTTACCAGAACGCTCACGTAGGTAGTACAACTTGGCACGACGTACTGCACCACGGCGTTTAACTTCGATGCTATCAACCATTGGAGAGTGAGTTTGGAACGCACGCTCTACGCCTTCACCGTTCGAGATCTTACGAACTGTGAATGCAGAGTGTAGACCACGATTACGAATAGCGATTACAACGCCTTCGAAAGCCTGTAGACGCTCACGGTCACCTTCTTTTACCTTAACCTGAACTACAACAGTGTCACCTGGTGCGAATTTAGGAAGGTCTGATTTTAGTTGCTCTTCTTCAAGAGCCTTGATGATGTTGCTCATTTGTATAAATTCCTAGAATAAACTGATACTAAATTTAATAGGTTACTGCTTGCTTTTCGTTAAGAGCGTTGCTCTTTAATGAATTCAGCCAGTAATTGTTCCTGTTCGTCAGTCAGAGCTAGGTTTTCCAGGAGCTCTGGTCTTCTTAGCCAAGTTCGGCCCAACGATTGTTTTAATCGCCAGCGACGAATGTCCTTATGGTTTCCAGACTTGAGTACCGATGGCACATCTTTATCGTCTAGCACCTCAGGGCGCGTATAATGGGGACAATCTAGCAAACCATTTGCAAAAGAATCTTCTTCTGCTGAAGCGAAATCTCCAAGTACACCCGGAACAAACCGAGAGACTGAATCAATCAACGTCATGGCTGGCAGTTCGCCACCCGTCATCACAAAATCGCCAATCGACCATTCTTCGTCGACTTCAGATTGAATAATGCGCTCATCTACCCCTTCATAGCGACCACAAATAAGAAGCAAGTTCTCGTTTGTTGCCAACTCTTCAACACCTTTCTGGTCGAGTTTACGACCTTGAGGTGAAAGATAGATTACTTTCGTCTTTCCCGGTGCTGCTTGCTTGGCAGTTTGGATAGCATCGCGCAAAGGCTGAACCATCATTAACATGCCAGGACCACCACCGTAAGGTCTATCATCAACAGTGCGATGTTTATCATGAGTGAAATCGCGAGGATTCCATGTCTCAATAGATAAAAGACCTTTTTTAACCGCTTGACCTGTTACTCCAAAATCAGTAACAGAACGGAACATTTCAGGAAACAGGCTAATAATGCCAACCCACATGTGTTCTCTCGCTCTGTAATTTGGAGTTAGAATCCAGGATCCCAGTCAACTTCGATCCGGCGAGCTTCGCGATCAACTTTCTTGATCACTTGCTCTTCAAGGTACGGTACTAACCGTTCCTTTTGGCCAAAAGCATCTTTAAGATTTGCTTTAATTACTAGAACATCGTTCGAGCCAGTTTCTAATAGGTCAGTGACCTCACCAAGGTCGTAACCTTTAGTGGTAAAAACTTGCATACCGAACAATTCGCGCCAGTAGAATTCATCTTCTGACAATTCAGGTAACGAAGCAGGGTCAATAGCAATTTCAAAGTTAGTCATCAGTTGCGCGTCTTCACGAACATCTAATCCCGCTAGCTTACATACATAACCTTGGCCATGACGTTTCCAGCTCTCAACTTTGTACTCAACCCACTTACCCTTTTGGTTTAAATACCAAGGGCTGTAATCAAATATGCTTTCAGCATTGTCTGTGTAGGAGAACACTTTAAGCCAGCCACGAATACCATAGGTAGACCCAAGTTTACCCATGACAATTCTATTATTTTGCTCGCTCATCGTTTCTTTACCCTTCATCGACATAAGCTATTTCTCTTTAAAAAAGAATTAAGCCGCTTTTTGAGCGTCTTTAACTAGCTTAGCTACACGATCAGATAGAGATGCGCCTTGACCAACCCAGTGGTTAACACGATCTAGGTCTAGACGTAGACCTTCTTCTTGACCTTGAGCAGTAGGGTTAAAGAAACCTACTTTCTCGATGAAACGGCCAGTTACAGAGTTACGGCTATCCGCAACTACGATTTGATAAAATGGGCGCTTCTTTGCACCGTGACGTGCCAAACGAATGGTTACCATGTCGTCCTCTTTGCTTTCTTAATAAAATAATTAACCCCAAGTATAAGTAAATAGCTTGGGGTCTCGTGCCAAATTAAAGCCCCGGAATTTTACTCTTATTCCGGTGCAATGCAAGGGCTTTAGCTATTTTTTCACCAACATAGCAACCGGACACTTTCTGTGACACGGCTAACACTATGAAAAGTAACGTAGCTAAAGCTTACATTTGTAGATTATCGACCAAACGGGTTAAAACCACCACCCATTCCGCCCATACCTCCACCGCCGCCCATCATGCCCTGCATGTTGCGCATCATGCCTTTCATTCCACCTTTCTGCATTTTCTTCATCATCTTCTGCATTTGAGTGAACTGTTTAAGCATACGGTTTACATCTTGTACCTGCGTACCAGAACCTGCAGCAATACGCTTTTTGCGTGAGCCTTTGATTAGGTCTGGACGCTGACGTTCTTTCATTGTCATAGAGTTGATGATCGCTTCCATTTGCTTGAACATCTTGTCATCAACTTTATCTTTAACGTTGTCTGGTAGCTGAGACATACCTGGAAGCTTATCCATCATGCCCATCATGCCGCCCATGTTTTTCATCTGACCAAGCTGCTCACGGAAGTCTTCAAGGTCAAAGCCTTTCTTCTCTTTGAACTTCTTAGCCAGTTTCTCTGCTTTCTCGGTATCAACGTTTTTCTGTAGGTCTTCAATAAGAGACAGTACGTCGCCCATACCTAAGATACGAGAAGCAACACGATCTGGGTGGAATGGTTCTAGTGCGTCAGTCTTTTCACCAACACCTAAGAATTTAATCGGCTTGCCAGTGATATGACGAACAGACAGTGCAGCACCACCTCGCGCATCACCATCAACTTTCGTCAAGATAACACCGGTTAGTGGTAGCGTATCACCAAAAGCTTTTGCAGTGTTCGCAGCATCTTGACCAGTCATTGCATCAACAACGAACAAAGTCTCTACTGGTTTAATTGCAGTATGAAGCTCTTTGATCTCGCCCATCATCTCTTCATCGATAGCCAAACGACCAGCAGTATCGACAATTAGCACGTCGTAGAATTTCTTCTTCGCATGGTCGATTGCAGCGTTTGCAATATCAAGAGGCTTTTGATCAGCTGAAGATGGGAAGAAGTCGACGCCAACATCGCTTGCTAACGTTTCAAGCTGTTTGATTGCCGCTGGACGGTAAACGTCGGCAGACACAACTAAAACTTTCTTCTTGTCACGCTCAGTCAGGAGCTTAGATAGCTTACCTACCGATGTGGTTTTACCCGCACCTTGTAGACCTGCCATTAAAATAACGGCTGGCGGCTGTGCTGCTAGGTCAAGAGCCTCGTTAGACTCACCCATCACCGCTTCAAGCTCAGCTTGAACGATCTTAATGAATTCTTGACCAGGAGTTAGAGATTTAGAAACCTCAACACCCACAGCGCCTTCTTTTACGCGCTTAACAAAATCGCGGACAACTGGCAGTGCAACGTCGGCTTCAAGTAGCGCCATACGTACTTCACGCAGCGTCTCTTTTATATTGTCTTCGGTCAGACGACCTTTACCGCTGATGTTCTTCAGCGTTTTGGATAGACGATCCGTTAAATTATCAAACATAGTTTTCTCTTCGCTCAAAACTGCGACTATTACTGTGAGTATACATTAGCGCGGATTAGAGTCATACCCGTTGTAGAGCGTTAATCATCCACGCTTGTGATGTGAGACATTATTCACTTGGAATTGAATGAGGTTCACCATAGCCCCAAAGAGCGATGCGAGGTATAATTCGCCAATTAGTAATCATTTAAATGGATACCATGGACAGTCTTATTGCGATCGCAGCGGCCTTTCTTTATACAATGGCGATTTCCACGATCATTCCAGGTCTCGTGCACCAAACAGGAATCCGCGTAAAAACGGTGTTTATCAGCGCATTACTTGCTTTAGCTTTCCATGCTTGGTTGCTTGGCGATTTAATTTTTAATGCCAGTGGCCAAAACCTCAGTATCTTGAACGTTGCTTCATTGATCAGTTTAATCATCTCTTTGGTCATGAGCGGTGCGATGCTCAAAACCCGCTTGTGGTTCATCTTGCCGGTTGTTTATAGCTTCGCTGCTCTAAACCTAATGGCTGCCACTTTTCTTTCAAGCACGTTCATCAAACATCTAGAGAATGACCCAAAGCTGCTACTGCACATCTCTTTGGCTTTGTTCTCATACGCGACGTTGACTATCGGTGCGCTATACGCCCTACAACTTGCGTGGCTAGATCACAAACTTAAAAAGAAAAAAGCGTTAGTGATAAACCCTAACCTACCTCCTTTAATGATGGTGGAAAGACAGCTTTTCAAGATCATTCTGATCGGTAATGGCTTATTAACAGGTACTTTATTGACTGGCCTTATCTTCGTACAAGATATGTTTGCTCAAGGAAAAGCACACAAGGCTGTATTGTCTTTTATTGCTTGGGTTATCTACTCCATCCTTCTATGGGGTCACTATCAGAAAGGTTGGCGTGGACAAAAAGTCACTTGGTTCGCACTTGCCGGTGCCAGCATGCTCACATTAGCCTACTTCGGTAGCCGCTTCGTTCAGGAAATTATCCTGAATTAGTCTGTAATATGAAGGCAAGGTCTCACACACCTTGCCTTTAAAATATTGAGTCCGTTAGATTCAATTGACATCTCGACCATGTTCGGTCATAAATTAATCAAGATACACAAATAGGAAAAGAATAGTTTTGGACGACATATCAACGGGTATCTTATTTGCGCTACTCGCGTGTCTCATTGTAATTTCTGGTTATTTCTCTGGTTCCGAAACGGGCATGATGTCCTTGAACCGCTACCGTTTAAAGCACTTGGCCAATACGGGTCATAAAGGTGCCAAACGTGTAGAAAAACTTCTGAACCGCCCAGACAGATTGATCGGCCTCATTCTCATCGGCAACAATCTCGTCAACATTCTTGCGTCTGCGATCGCGACTATTCTTGGTATGCGCATCTACGGGGATATCGGCGTCGCAATTGCGACCGGTGTCCTGACTCTAGTGATCCTCGTGTTTGCCGAGGTAACCCCAAAAACCATCGCTTCTCTGTTTCCAGAGCGTGTCTCTTACGCCAGTAGTATCCTTTTGATAATACTGATGAAGGTACTGTCACCATTGGTGATATTGGTGAACTTCATTACCAACGGTTTTATTCGTATCTTAGGTGTCAAAGCCCGTCACGATGCGACCGACCACTTAAGCTCCGAAGAGCTGAGAACCGTGGTAAATGAAGCGGGAAGCCTGATACCTCAACGCCACCAAGATATGTTGGTGTCTATTTTAGATTTAGAACACGTGACCGTGAACGACATCATGGTGCCTCGAAATGAAATTACTGGCATCGACATCAATGATGACTGGAAATCTATCGTTCGCCAATTAACTCACTCCCCTCATGGGCGTATTGTGTTATATCGTGACCAGATAGATGAAGTGGTTGGCATGCTTAGGTTACGAGAAGCTTACCGCTTGATGCTTGAAAAGAACGAATTCAATAAAGAGACACTGCTGCGTGCAGCGGATGAGATCTACTTTATTCCTGAAGCGACGCCACTCAATATTCAACTACTTAAGTTTCAGCGCAATAAACAGCGCATCGGTTTGATTGTGGATGAGTATGGCGATATCAACGGCTTGGTTACCCTTGAAGATATTCTAGAAGAAATCGTTGGTGAGTTTACGACCTCAATTGCACCAAGCTTATCTGAAGAAATCACACCGCAAAGCGATGGCAGCTTCTTGATAGAAGGCAGCGCCAATATCCGTGACATAAACAAAGGCTTGCAGTGGACACTACCTACAAACGGCCCAAGAACACTTAATGGTTTAATACTGGAACACCTTGAAGACATTCCAGAAAGTCACCTGAGTGTTCAGGTTGCGAGTCATCCAATGGAAATTGTTGAACTCGAAGAGAACCGTATCAAGCTCGTTCGCGTGTTCCCGCAGATCGTTAACGGATAAAAGTGGTTTGCTGGACTGGGATAACTAAGTGAGTAATCACAAGCTCACATGCGACAACTGCCTAGCTCTAAAATATGTCTCGTCCTAAAATTGTCTCGTCCTAAAATACGTTGACGATTTTAGTAAGCCAGTAACGCAAGTTGCTGGCTTTTTTCATGCATCTTATTT
>NZ_JANVFC010000035.1:0-18240 GCF_025195005.1 Vibrio sp. NC2 | reverse complement strand
TGATCAGATCATGAAACCTAAAAATAGTTCAAAAAAAATCCCCAAGCGTGGCTTAGGGATTTGTGTATAAGAGACAGGCGTCTAAGCTGGCTTTTTACAATCAGTCAATTGCTGGGTTTTAACACCTCATCAAAGTTGACTCACTTTTGAACAATTCTCAAATCAAAATTCATTGCAGCCACGGACGGCTAATTGCTTTAGGTATTTTTATGAAGATAAAAACTTCCCTGCTTTTACTTTCTGTCCTCTCCACTTCCGTTTCAGCAAGTGCTCTTCATTTGTCCCCAGAACTAAAGATTGGCTCTTATCATGGCTTTGGAGTACAGGCGGGTATTACTGATGTGGCCAGTTTAGGTGCCGTTTACCTAAGCTACTCTCATATTTGGTATGACAGCGATCGATATGATGAAACGGTTGATGCGTATCGAGTTGGTATCCAGAACATGTTTGGAAGAAACCAAAATCACGGCTTTCAGGCTGAAATTGGTGTGGCAAGCTATGACGGCACAAAAACGCGCTCAGGCGAAGTTGAAGAGAAGACAACACATGGTTTAAGCCTAGGCGGTGCCTACGTGTACCAAGCGACACCAATGCTTGGACTACGTGCAGGTGTTGATATGAATATCTTTGATCACAATAAAACCTTTGTGCCTTACGACACGACGGTCAATTTCAATCTAGGTGCCATTATTAGCTTTTAAAGGCTCGACCTACTTCAGTGCGTCATCAAGGCTTTGATCGCCTAGGTGACGTACATCTTTACCCTTCACAAAGTAAATAATGTATTCGCAGATATTTTGGCAACGGTCTCCCACTCGCTCAATCGCACGAGCTGACCACATCACCTGTAAAATATTTGGGATGTTCTTAGGATCTTCCATCATATACGTCATTAACTGACGAATGACTGCCTCGTATTCCGCATCCAACTTATCATCAAGTTTGTGAACTTCTGCCGCAGCATCGACATCCATACGAGCAAACGCATCTAATACTTGGTGAAGCATGGTGATTGCCTGACGACAAAGAGGCTCTAATGAGACATGAAATTTTTGCTCTTTGGTCGAAGGGATCTCGATCGCGCCTTGAGCAATTTTAGAGGCAACATCGCCAATACGTTCTAAGTCGGTAATGGTTTTGATGATCGCCATAATCAAACGCAGATCTTTTGCGGTCGGCTGACGCTTCGCAATAATACGAGTACATGCTTCATCGATTGAAACTTCCATCGCATTCACTTTGTGGTCATCACGAATCACTTTCTTGGCCAGTTCCGCGTCATCTTTATGCAGAGCTTGCATCGCAAAGGACAACTGCTGCTCTACCAATCCACCCATAGTTAATACGTGTGTACGGATAGATTCTAATTCGACATTAAACTGTCCTGAGATGTGGCGACCAAAATGCATGTCAGCTCCTTAAAAAAATGAATAAAGCCGTTTATTTCAGAGTGACTTAGCTCTAGATGGCACGAACTTAAACGCTAGCCATACCTACCAGTAATGTAGTCTTCCGTTTGATTTTTCAATGGCGAAGTAAATATCGAATCGGTATCTGAGTACTCGATCAACTTACCCATATGGATAAAAGCAGTATGGTCACTCACACGCGCCGCTTGTTGCATGTTATGAGTAACAATAACCACGGTGTATTGGGTCTTCAATTCATTGATCAACTCTTCAATCGTCAAAGTAGAAATAGGGTCGAGTGCCGAGGTCGGCTCATCTAATAAAAGCACTTCAGGTTCGATAGCAACCGCACGAGCGATAACCAAACGCTGCTGTTGACCACCCGATAAACCAAAGGCGTTCTCATGCAAACGGTCTTTCACTTCATCCCATAACGCAGCTGCACGCAGAGAGCGCTCAACCGCATCATCAAGGTCTCGACTGTTGCTCACGCCTTGTAGCCTCAAACCATAAACCACATTCTCATAGATAGATTTAGGAAAAGGGTTCGGTCGCTGGAATACCATGCCGACACGGCGTCTTAAAGTCGCGACATCCACTTTAGGGTGATAGACGTTCTTGCCATGAAGCTTCACTTTCCCGGAAACCTTACAGCCTTCAACAAGATCGTTCATGCGATTAATGCAGCGCAGAAGAGTCGACTTACCACACCCTGATGGGCCGATAAACGCGGTCACCTGCCCCTTAGGGATCTGCATTGAAATATCATCGAGTGCTTGGCTCTCTTTATAATAAAGGTTCAGCCCTTCAATCGAGATAGCAATTTGCTCATCCTTCAGGTTGTGTACATCAAGTGGTGCTTGGTAACCCAAGGTTTCATTAATCGAGAACATCTAATCTTGTCCTAAGGTTCGGTATTTTTCACGCAAGTTATTACGGATATTGATAGCGGTTAAGTTCAACCCAACAATCACCGTAACCAGTAAAAATGAAGTCGCATACACTAAAGGTCGTGCTGCTTCGATATTAGAAGTTTGAAAACCAACATCATAGATATGAAAGCCTAAATGCATGAACTTTCTTTCTAAATGTAGATATGGAAACTGACCATCCACTGGCAAACTTGATGCTAATTTCACTACACCCACCAGCATAAGTGGGGCAACTTCCCCCGCAGCTCTCGCGATTGCCAATATCAAACCGGTGATAATCGCAGGGCTTGCCATCGGTAAAACAATGCGCCAAAGCGTTTCAAATTGAGTAGCCCCAAGCGCTAATGAACCATGCCTCACGGAGCTAGGAATACGCGTTAAACCCTCTTCCGTAGTTACAATAACAACAGGTAATGTTAATACCGCTAAGGTCAGAGCAGACCATAATAGGCCCGGTGTACCAAATGTCGGAGCGGGTAATCGCTCTGCATAAAATAAGGAATCGATTGAGCCACCGATGGTATACACAAAGAATCCTAAGCCAAATACGCCATACACAATCGACGGTACACCCGCTAAGTTAATCACGGCAATACGAATCAAACGTGTTAGTGCGTTGTTTCTTGCATATTCATGAAGATATATCGCTGCAACTACGCCAAGTGGCATCACTACGATCGACATGAGAATAACCAGCAACACAGTGCCGAAAATAGCAGGAAACACCCCACCTTCAGAGTTTGAGTCTCGCGGGTTCTCTGATAAGAACTTCCAAACTTGTTTGCCCCAATGCCCAACCTTTTCAAGATAAGACATATTATTTGGGTACCAATAATCCAAGATATGACTGAGCGAAATTTCAACCTGCTCTCCTGTCATATCTTCCACCAACAAGCTTTCGACATTGAGCTGTGTTCTAAGATGCTCAAGCTTTACTTCTGCTTCAGCTAACTGGCTATTTAATTCCAATTTAGTTTGAGTATAGGTTTTAAGGTATTCATCGCTCACTGACTCATTGAGTTCAAGCTTACGTTTTTCTAAGCGTAGATTTTCCAATTGCCAGCTGATATTGCGGATTTCTTGGTTCACAACACGCGACGTTTCTTTACGTAACGTATCAGCGAACGCCAAGCCTTGTTCGAGCTTTTGGTCTATGTTCGAATCAAAGGTGCCAGAAGCGGTTTTAAAACCCACCGGTTTACCAAAGAAATAACCACCTCGACTTCGTTCAATCACAATCCAATCAAGCGGCGTTGTTGGTTCACGTAAGTTAACATCCAGAATGGAAACAAAATCCGCAGGGTACAGTTCTCTGTTGGCGACTTTGATACTTAAGCGCTGAATTAGTCCCGTCGACAAATTTTGAGGCGACAAGAGGTCGTGTACTTGTGGAACTTGCTCTATCGGGATGTATTTACGTTCATACAACTGGCCAATCAATACATCTTGTTTTGATACGGTTTCGTCCAGATCAACCACTAACGATAAGTCTTTGGAGTCGACTTGCCATTGATACAAAGGAGCAGGCCAAAAATAGGTTAAGCCCTTCCAGCCAATCAACAGCATTAGGCCAAGAACAGAAAGCATACTGATGCTCACCGCCCCGCCCGTAAGCCAGATCCACGGAGATCCCGATTTAACCCAAGATAATAATGACTTCAATTTGTTCATCATGATCGACCTTGATCTTGACGTGCTGAAACCAAGAAACAGCCAAGTTCGCGAGATACGCTAGCCAAACAACTAAAAGCCATTGAGACACATTGAGGTGAACCTTTAAAACTACAGCGCACGATATTTATCTCTCAATCTTTGTCTAACCCACTCTGCGACTGAGTTCACCGCGAACGTGAAAATAAATAGCAAGAGTGCCGCTAAGAACAGCAAGCGGAAGTGAGAACCACCCACCTCTGATTCTGGTAGTTCGACAGCAATCGTTGCGGATAGCGTCCTCATCCCTTCCAAAATATTCCAGTCAAGAATTGGTGTGTTACCTGTAGCCATCAAGACAATCATAGTTTCGCCAACGGCTCTCCCTAGTCCCATCATGACCGCTGAAAAGATACCTGGGCTAGCCGTCAATAACACCACATAAATAAGGGTCTGCCACGCCGTCGCACCCAACGCTAATGAGCCATCGGATAAATGTTTAGGCACAGAGAAAATAGCGTCTTCGGCGATAGTAAAAATCGTTGGGATGACAGCAAAACCCATAGCAAAACCAACTACCAGCGCATTGCGTTGGTCAAAGTCGATGCCATAACTCGCTAAGAAAGTACGAATATCACCACCAAACAACAAGGCTTCAATGCTGTTTCCACCAGCAAAGACAGCCACCACCGTAATCACCAATACCGGGATCAATATTAGGGCATGCCAACCGTTAGAGAAACG
The DNA here is from genome assembly GCF_025195005.1 of Vibrio sp. NC2. Taxonomy (NCBI): domain Bacteria; kingdom Pseudomonadati; phylum Pseudomonadota; class Gammaproteobacteria; order Vibrionales; family Vibrionaceae; genus Vibrio; species Vibrio sp. NC2. The sequence goes on along the minus strand of NZ_JANVFC010000035.1, from coordinate 13,505 downwards.
ACTCGTCACCATCTTCGGTAAGCAGAACCAAACAAACCCCGTCAACAATGTACTCAACGGTAATAACACCATTAATGAAAAGACAGCCGTTAAATGCGTTTCGACAATTGGAGCAAACCAAAGCCCAGCCAAGAATCCGATGATGACGGTTGGAAGCGCTTCCATCAGCTCTATCGAAGGCTTAACCACTCTTCGCATGCGTGGAGACATGAAGTATGCGGTGTAAATGGCTCCGAGCACAGCAACCGGCACGGCAAACATCATCGCAAACAGAGCGGCCTTAATGGTACCGAACGTAATGGGTACTAAACTGAATTTCTCTTCAAAGTCATCATTCGCCGAGGTTGATTGCCAAACATATTGTGGCTCAGGGTAGCTTTCATACCAGACTTTTTGCCAAAGCGATGAGAATGATATTTGCGGGTATTCATTATCGACCTTAGCCACACTGATGGTGCCATCAATCAGCGTCGCCAGATGCAGTTCATTGGCAGACATAGCCGCTAATTGTGGTGATTTATCAAATGCGCGCTCGAACAGCGACAGCTTTTCACTGGTTGTATAGTGGCTTTGTAATGTGCCGTTCTTATAGAAGCTATAAAAACCCTTTCTATAAGTATCGGGCAAAATAAATTGCACTTGTTCAGCAAGTTGGAAGTCTCGAATATGGGTCAGGCTACGCTTTTCATCTTTGAGTACATCGAACCACTGAGAAACCTGTCCGTCCTCATGCGTAACCAACAGTGAATAAGCTCCAGACAGTAAATCAATACTTTTTACCGAGTGCTTCGCATCATTCAAACTAAGATCAATCACTTCACGAACATTGAAGCCGCTATCGGATAACTTCAATACCACTAAATCCGATTGTGCTCGAAGATATAAGGTTTGGCCATCAGGCGTGATTAACAACTGTTGCTGCAAGCCCAACTTATCCGATAGCCATTGGCTCTTCTGAAAAACATACTGACCCGTAACATCACTTTGGTACCACTTCACTAAGACTCGTTGGTCACTTAGCTGAGCGGCAACCGTGATACCACGTCCATTCTTAGAGAACGCGAATTTTTCGATTGTCGTCCCATTTGACGATTCATCATTTAAAAATGGTTCAGGGAGATCGATTTGCTCAATTTTAGGATCGGCTTCACTGCCCTTTTGCAGCACAGGCGCACTATACTCAGGATAGAAAAAAGTAAGGTTGCTTGCACTATCGGCAAAGGCAAACCAGTTTTCTGATGGGGTATTTCGAGAGAAGGCAACAGGATTGGCTAAAACATTTCGCTCAAAGTAAGAGTGTGTATTTTGAGACTCTAAATCCCAAAACTGCACCAAGCCAGATTTTTCGATAGTAAATGCATGCTGACCGTATTCATCAACAGATAAGGCGATAGGCTTTTCTACAGCAACGGTCTTTACGGCTTGGTCTGTCTCTAAACCAGTATCAGAAAACACCGGTAAAATGACCATCGCCAAGTAGACAAAGATCAATACCAGAGCAGCTAGAACACTGACGGCACCACATGTCACTGAAAAACGGACAAGACGATCTTTTAACCATCTTTTTTTGTCACGCTCTTTCAATGAAAATTGGGCTGAAGCCATCTGTTTATCTACCTTTTTTTAGCTACTGACATAATATGTACGTTAGATGACAATTATATTACAAGTTACGTTAAACAACTGAAACTAATAACAAGTTTGTTGACCATATTTCTTAAAGTAAGATCATAGATTTTGTGAATTTTGTCATTCTAAATTAAAGTAATCAGCTCTATAGCCAGCACTCAAGGATTATCATCTCGATGGAAAAAGACTATGTCACAAAAGAACTTAGCTGGTTATCCTTCAACGAAAGAGTGCTCCAAGAAGCAGCCGACAAGTCAGTTCCCTTAATCGAAAGAGTTCGTTTTTTAGGTATTTACTCAAAAAACCTCGATGAGTTTTACAAAGTCCGATTTGCTGACGTGAAACGAAAGATCTTACTTCAAGATCCTCAATTACCTGCCAACTCGCAGAAAACCTTACTCACTCAAATGCAGAGCAAAGCAAGTAAGCTCGATGCTCGATTCCATGAGTTGTATAACGACCTATTGTTGGAACTGGCGCGCAATCGTATTTTTTTGGTCAACGAACAACAAATCAGCGAAGAGCAAAGTGAGTGGATCAAAAAGTACTTTAAGAAAAAAGTGCTGCCACATTTAATTCCGTTTCTCTTGAACGAAGATCGCCAGTTGCTCAATATTATGAAAGACGAGCAAAGTTACTTAGCCATCGACATCAAGCGTGAGGCATCTTCTCAATACGTATTACTCGAAATCCCATCAGAAGCACTCCCTCGATTTGTTAAGTTACCAGACACCTCGGGTTCTCAGCGTACTACTTTGATCTTATTAGATAATATAGTTCGATTTTGTTTAGATGACTTACTTAAAGGGTTCTTTGAGTATGACTCAGTGCGTTGCTTTGCTATAAAAATGACTCGTGACGCCGATTATGACCTTCAAGAGAACAATGAAAGCAGCCTATTAGAATCGATGTCTTTAGGTTTAGAACAGCGCTTAACGGCACTACCGATACGTCTTATCTATGAGTCAGAAATGCCAGCTGAAATGCTCAGTTTCTTACAAGTCAGACTAAAACTGTCTGACTACGACAGTGTTATCGCCGGAGGCCGCTACCACAACTTCAAACATTTCTCTGAATTCCCAAGCCTCAACCGACGTGATTTAGTTAATCGCCCGTTACCCGCGATTAAGTGCGCGCATTTTAGCCACCACCCAAACTATTTTGAAGCGATCAAAGCTCGTGACATCTTGTTGCATTACCCTTATCACACCTTTAATCACATCACTGAGCTCGTGAGGCAGGCTTCCTTTGACCCGAAAGTAACCTCCATAAAAATAAACGTTTACCGTGTTGCAGAAGGCTCCAAACTCCTTAGCTCAATCATCGATGCGGCACACAATGGAAAAAAGGTCACAGTGGTTGTCGAACTGCAAGCTCGCTTTGATGAACAGGCCAATATTCAGTGGACAAAGAAACTTCAAGAAGCCGGTATAAAAGTCATCCATGGCATCCCAAGTTTGAAAGTCCACTCCAAACTGCTGCTCATTAAACGGAAAGAAGGCAAGCATACGGCGCATTATGCCCATATTGGCACCGGTAACTTTCATGAAGTAACAGCGCGCGTGTATACCGATTTTTCTCTGCTCACTGCGAATGAAGATTTGACCCAAGAGGTGAGACAAGTCTTTAAATATATTGAAAACCCTTATCAAAAATCACAGTTCAAACAACTGATTGTGTCACCGAAGAATACAAGAAAACGTCTGTATCAGTTGATAGATAATGAAATACAAAACGCGATGGAGAGCAAGCCTGCAAGCATCACTCTAAAACTCAACAATTTGGTCGACCGAGCGATCATTGAGAAGCTCTATCAGGCCAGCCAAGTCAATGTAAAAGTGAGAATGGTCATTCGTGGCATGTGCTCTCTTGTCCCTGGCATATCCAACATCAGTGACCATATTGAGATTGTGAGTGTGGTCGATCGTTTTCTTGAACACCCAAGAGTGATGATCTTTGGTAACGCTGGAAAGCCGAAAGTCTATATATCTTCAGCTGACTGGATGACGCGAAACTTCGATCATCGGATCGAAGTCGCCACTCCAATTTTAGATCCAAATATCAAGCAAACCATTATCGATATCACCGAATTTCATTTCGATGACAGCAACAAAGCTCGAGTGCTAGACCAAGCGATGAGCAACCCTTACATAGAAGCACCAGCAAACCAACTCGAATACCCGACGTCACAACTCTCCACTTACCACTATATTAAACGTATGGAGAAACTTGCTCGCAAGAAGTACAAACAAGAGAAGAAATCATGCCGCTAATTGATAACAAACATTCTCGATGTATTGCCGCTATCGATTTAGGTTCGAACAGCTTTCATATGGTGGTTGCCCGAGTATTCGATCAACACCTGCAATTAGTCAGCAGACATAAACAGAAAGTGAGATTAGGCGATGGATTGGATGAGCATAACTTCTTATCCGAAAGCGCTATCGAGCGAGGTTTAGAGTGCCTCAAGGTATTCGCAGAACGACTAGCGGATTTTGAACTTGATGATGTCAGAGTCGTCGCGACTCATACCCTAAGAAAAGCCAAAAACGCTAAAGACTTCTTAGAGCAAGCCAAGCCACTGTTCCCTTTTCCAATAGAGATCATCTCAGGTCAAGAAGAAGCTCGAATAATCTATAACGGCGTAGAGCACACTCAAGCCGCTTCCGAATCTAAATTAGTTATTGATATCGGTGGAGGGAGTACCGAACTCGTCGCAGGGCAAGGCTTTACACCCCAAATAATGCGTAGCTTACCGATGGGGTGCGTCAGTTTTACTCAGCGCTTCTTTGCCGATGGAGGTCTGACATCACAGCACTTCTCCGATGCTTATGTCTCTGCTACTCGCCTGTTGATGCCATTAATTGAAGAATACAAACAAATCTCTTGGGAAGTTGCCTTTGGCTCATCAGGTACCGCCAAATCAATAAAAGAGGTACTCATTGGCTTAGGGTTCACCGATGGTCTCATTACGCCTCAACGCCTATCCTATTTGAAGAACCACTTATGTGAATTTCCATCATCTAAGGGATTAGACCTTTCAGGTTTAAGCGATGAAAGAAAGCCGGTGTTTGCCGCTGGCGTCACGATTCTTTCAGCAGCTATGGATATGCTAAACATCAATGAATTGCATTTCTCCGATAGTGCCTTAAGAGAAGGGGTGCTTTATGACATGGAAGATCGGTTTAAAGATATTGATGTTCGAACAAGAACCGCCGAAACGCTTGTCTCTCGATACCATATTGACGTAGTTCATGGCCAGAAAGTCAAAGCACTCGCCCTTTCATTACTGAAACAAGCGCAACCTCAGGTGAGTACTGCGGTAAATAATGAACTTTATGATCTGATTGGATGGGCTGCATTGCTTCATGAAGTGGGACAAAGCATCGCATTCCAAGGCTATCACCGCCATTCAGCTTATCTGCTTAAACATACGACTATGCCCGGTTTCAATACTGAGCAGCAGCGTCTGATCTCAACATTAGTTCGCTATCAAAGAAAAACTATAAAGCTTAATGACTTACCGGATCTCACGCTATTCAATTCAGGGCAGATAGCGTTGTTAATTCGAATACTGAGGATAGCAATCCTGCTCAATCGACAGCGAAACCAATCGCCAATACCGAATGTAAAATTAACCATTGAGCAAGATGATAATTGGTGTTTAGAAGGAGATTCCATCGACTGGTTAGCTGAAAATCAACTGCTTGATTATGAACTCAAAGAAGAACAACGACGCTGGCAAGATGCTGGATGGTCGTTGAAGCTTGAATGATGCGCCGACAAAATAAAAACAGCCTGCGGCTAGCAAGCTGTTCATACGTTAGGTTTATACGTTAAGTTTCTACGTTCATAGTACCTAAATCAGAGTCCGATTTTTGCCAATTCTTGCTCAGCGAACTCTGACGGTATCGCTAAATAGCCATCTTTCTCTACCAGTTCTTGCCCTTGCTTTGAGAACACAAAAGTGAGGAACTCTCTCTCAACAGGAGAAAGTGGTTTATCTGGGTGCTTATTCACATACACATAAAGAAAGCGAGATAGAGGGTAATCACCGCTCAAGATATTCGTTCGAGTCGGCTCTACATAATCAGAACCATACTCTGCGATAGGAATTAACTTAACACCGGCCACTCGATAACCAATACCTGAGTACCCTATCCCGCTGATTGATGAAGCAACCGACTGTACAACCGATGCAGAACCTGGCTGCTCATTAACTCGGTTCTTAAAGTCACCGCCGCATAATGCGTTTTGTTTGAAATAGCCGTAGGTTCCCGAAACGGAATTACGACCAAACAGTTGGAATCGATGTTTTGCCCACGGGTGGTCAATGCCCAAATCTTGCCAATTATTTAGCGGCTTAGTCGCGCCGCAGCGCAATGTCTCTGAGAATATACTGTCAATCTGGTGAAAGTTGAGCCCTTCAATAGGGTTATCACGATGCACAAAAAGTCCAATCGCATCGATAGCAACTCTCAGTGCTGTCGGCTTATAGCCATGCTCTCTTTCAAACGCTTCGACTTCTCGTAGGCGCATTGGACGACTCATTGGTCCAAGGTGAGCAGTGCCTTCCGTTAAAGCAGGAGGGGCAGTAGAAGAACCCGAAGCTTGAACTTGAGCGTTCACGTTCGGGTAGTAAGACTTGAACTCTTCCATCCATAATGTCGTCATACCCGCCAAGGTATCCGAACCAACAGACAATAGGCTTCCTGAAATACCCGGAACTTTAGCGTAATCAGGAAGTGAGTCGACACCCTGCTCGGCATGAACTGGGTTAACCAAAGCAAATGTTAACAATAAGCTTACGGGTAAACGCACCCTGCGAGTCAAAAAACTCATGACACGGTCAATCGATTAGGTAGCGTGAAATGGAATCGGCTACCAACGCCAACTTCACTTTGAATTTCTAAATGTGAGTCATGATGGCTAAGCGCATGCTTCACAATCGCTAACCCAAGACCACTACCACCAGTATCGCGTGAACGCGCTTTATCAACACGGTAAAAACGTTCTGTGAGTCGATGTAAGTGTTGTGGTTCAATACCGTCTCCGGTGTCTGACACATCCAAACACGCCCCTTGACTGGTTTGGTACCAACGCACCTTAACTGTTGCGCCCGGTGGTGTGTATTTAACTGCGTTATACACCAGATTCGATATCGCACTTCTCAGCTGATCTTCATCAGCTAAAACTCGTAGGCTCTTATCAATATCAAATTCAAGCTTATGTTCTCGATCACCACTTAAGCTTGCGGCTTCTTTTTCAAGAACCTCAAGCATAGCCGGAACATTCACCACTTCATCGAGCTCATGCATCGGTGCAGCTTCGATTTTTGAAAGTGTTAAAAGCTGATTCACTAGGCTGTTCATGCGATTCAACTGCTCGGTCATCACACCATGAGCCTTAGGCCACATAGGCCCAACGACCATGTCTGGATCTTCCGTCATTTCAAGATAGCCCTGAAGTACGGTCATTGGAGTGCGTAGCTCGTGAGAAACGTTAGCGAAAAAGTTACGACGCATGCCTTCTAGCTGTTTTAACTGAGTAACATCACGTACTACCATGAGGTGTTCGCCCTCGGTATACGGCACGATACGCAGCTCGAGCATGCGCTCCACATTAAGTGGCGACGGCATCTCTAACGGCTCTGAGAAATCTTGTTTATTAAGGTACTTGATGAAGTCCGGCGTGCGGATCAAGTTGGAGATAGGTTGCCCAGAATCGTCTGGCCAGCGAAAGCCCAGTAAATATTGAGCAAGCTTGTTACACCAAACGATGTTTCCTTCACCACGAAACACCACAACGGCATCGGGTAAGGATTCAGCACCATTTCTGAAACGGCGGATCAGGTTAGTCAGTTCTTTTCTTTTACGACGCTGTCTCTGCTGCATACGATAAATACCGTTAAACAGAGATTCCCAGTTTCCAGAACCTGATGGTGGTGTTAAACGCTTTTCATCCCATAACCAAGCGGACAAACGCATTTGATAATGTAGATGCCAACCGAGCTGCAATACCGTAGCAGCCAGCAGTAACCAAGGTAAGTAGCCGAATATCCAACCGACTAAAACCCAAGGTGCGTAAAAAAAAGCCAGCTCCCAAGCCAGCTTTTTCCAGGTTAACTTTTCAACCATTCAGGACTCCGTAAACTGGGTAGCGAAGCCACATTAAGCCTTTGTAGAAAAACGGTAGCCCGCGCCGCGAACCGTTTGGATTAGCTTATCGTGACCTGCAGATTCAAGTGCTTTACGCAGGCGTCGAATATGTACATCAACAGTGCGATCTTCAACGTAAACGTTGGTACCCCAAACGTTGTTCAGTAGTTGCTCTCGACTGTACACACGCTCTTGGTGAGTCATAAAGAAATGCAGCATTTTGAACTCTGTTGGTCCCATATCAACTGGACCTTCGCTTGCGGTAACACGATGAGATACTGGGTCTAGCTTAAGACCTTGTACATCAATCACATCTTCTAGTGCAGTAGGCGTTACACGGCGGATAACCGCTTTCAGGCGAGCAACAAGCTCTTTGGGTGAAAATGGCTTGGTGATGTAATCATCAGCGCCCACTTCTAAACCACGCACCTTATCTTCTTCTTCGCCACGAGCCGTCAGCATCACCACTGGGATGTTGCGAGTTAACTCTTCACGCTTCATGTGCTTGATAAAGTTTATCCCGCTACCACCAGGTAGCATCCAATCTAGTAATACTAGATCTGGGAAAGGTTCACATAGCTTGTTTACCGCTGTATCGTAATCTTCAGCCTCTACTGCTTGGTAGCCTTTTTGTTCAAGTACAAAACACAGCATCTCACGAATAGGTGCTTCATCTTCAACGACCAGAATCCTTCTCGACATAATTGAATAGCCTTAGTATTTAATCAACGCATTGCATTATCTGGTTTAATTATGACACTTTTGTGACCTTTGAAAACAAATTTTCATATAACTGTCTCAAACATTTCACTTTTAATTTTTATTGCAGGTATAAGACAAATGGATCGAAATCTCCTATGATGAGCGTCTTCAGATAAAGGTATGAGAAATATTTATGTGGTTTAAGAATTGCCTCGTCTATCGCTTTAATCGTGATATAGACTTCAACGCAGATCAGCTAGAGAAACAACTTGAAGAGTTCCGTTTTACCCCTTGTGGTAGCCAAGACAAACAGAAGTTTGGTTGGGTAAACGCGATGGGTAGACACGGCGATATGATGACGCACGTATCAGAAAACCGCATTCTAATCTGTGCAAAGAAAGAAGAGAAAATGCTTCCTGCTTCTGTTATCAAAGATTCATTGAATGCAAAAGTAGAAACGCTTGAGGCAGAGTCTGGTACTCCTCTAAAAAAGAAAGAGAAAGACAGCCTAAAAGAAGACATCATCATCGATCTTCTTCCTCGTGCTTTCAGCCGCAGTAACTTCACTTACGCACTGATCATGCCGAAAGAAGGCTTTATTGTGGTTGATGCTAGCAGCTACAAAAAAGCTGAAGACGTATTGGCATTACTACGTAAAACTATGGGTAGCCTGCCAGTAGTACCAGCTATTCCAGAGCAAGCAATTGAAACGACTCTGACAGAGTGGGTGAAATCAGGTGATACGCCTCAAGGTATCACCATGCTCGATGAAGCTGAGCTTAAATCAATCCAAGAAGACGGCGGTATTGTCCGAGTTAAGAAGCAAGAACTAGAAGCAGATGAGATTAAAAACCACATCGAAGCCAACAAGGTTGTGACTAAGCTTCTGATCAACTGGCAAGATCGCATTGAGTTCATTCTTGCAGAAGATGGCAGTATCAAACGCCTTAAATTCAGTGATGAACTAAAAGACGAAAACGACGACATTCCTCGCGAAGATCAAGCTGCTCGTTTTGATGCAGACTTCTCTCTACTTTGTGGTGAGTTCAGTGTTTTCCTACCAAACCTATTTGAATCATTAGGTGGGTTAACTCAACCTAACGCTTAATTGTTCCAATTTAGAGCTCAGGTGTCGATGAGATCTGAGCTTGTTTTCTTCTCCACCCCGCTTATCAACACCTAACAACACTCTTCGCAATACCATTGTTATCTTTAGGGCTATCAACCAAACTCATTTTAGCGTAAAATTTGCGCCCCTTTGATATCACTTGGTGGTATCAACCTGACTTGAGATCAGATTAGAGAACGAAGCAATGACGACACAAAAACCATTTGTACCTGAACTATTATCACCGGCAGGAAGCCTTAAAAACATGCGTTACGCATTCGCCTACGGCGCAGATGCAGTTTACGCTGGCCAGCCACGTTACAGCCTTCGTGTTCGTAACAACGAGTTCAATCACGAAAACCTACAAATCGGTATCGATGAAGCTCATGCTCAAGGCAAAAAGTTATATGTTGTATGTAACATTCAGCCACACAACTCTAAATTAAAAACATTCATTCGCGACCTTAAGCCAGTTGTTGAGATGGGCCCTGATGCTCTTATCATGTCAGATCCTGGTCTTATCATGATGGTACGTGAATCGTTCCCTGAAATGCCGATCCACCTTTCAGTTCAAGCAAACGCTGTAAACTGGGCGACTGTAAAATTCTGGTCTACCCAAGGTGTTGAACGTGTAATTCTGTCTCGTGAACTATCACTTGAAGAGATCGAAGAGATTCGCGAGCACTGCCCAGAGACTGAATTAGAGATCTTTGTTCACGGTGCTCTATGCATGGCTTACTCGGGCCGTTGCCTACTTTCAGGTTACATGAATAAACGTGACCCGAACCAAGGTACTTGCACTAACGCTTGCCGTTGGGAATACAAAACAGAAGCTGCGAAAGAAGACGAAAACGGTCAAATCGTTGAAGCTAATCCAACTGGTGTAGCTATTCAAGAAGTAGAAGCGCAAGAAGTTGAAGTTCAAACTGAACGTCCAGATAACACTCTAGGCCTTGGCAAGCCAACAGACGAAGTCGTGTTGCTTTCTGAGTCACACAAGCCAGAAGAGAAAATGGCAGCGTTTGAAGATGAGCATGGTACTTACATCATGAACTCAAAAGATCTTCGCGCAATCCAACACGTTGAGCGTTTAACTAAGATGGGCGTTCACTCTCTGAAAATCGAAGGTCGTACTAAGTCTTTCTACTACTGTGCACGTACAGCACAGGTTTACCGTAAAGCTATCGACGATGCTGTTGCAGGCAAACCATTTGATGAGAGCCTTATGGGCACGCTAGAGAGCCTAGCTCACCGTGGCTACACTGAAGGTTTCTTGCGTCGTCACACTCACGACACATACCAAAACTACGAGTACGGTTACTCTATCTCTGATACTCAACAGTTTGTTGGTGAATTCACTGGCAACCGCCGTGGTGACTTAGCGGAAGTCGAAGTGAAGAACAAGTTCCTAGTTGGCGATAGCTTAGAAATGATGACACCAAAAGGTAACATCGTTTTCAAATTAGAAGTTATGGAGAACCGTAAATCTCAGCCAGTAGATGACGCAAAAGGTAACGGTCACTTTGTATTTATTCCAGTACCGGCTGATCTTGACCTAGAATTTGGTTTGTTAATGCGTAACTTGAGCGCAGGCCAAGATACACGTAACGCTTCAGGTAAATAACTTTACCTAGAAACTCTACTGAGAAGAAAGCAATGGCTCTGTTAATAACTGACAAGTGCATAAACTGCGATATGTGTGACCCAGAATGCCCAAATGGCGCAATCACGATGGGTGACAGTATCTTCGAAATCGATCCTGATTTATGTACTGAGTGTAAAGGTCACTATGAGAAGCCAACATGTCAGTCAGTGTGCCCCATTACAAAGTGCATAATCACTGATCCAAACCATATTGAAACTGACGACGAATTATTAGAAAAGTTTGTCATCATTCAAGGCTTGACCTAAAAGAAAAAAGGTTCAACTTAATCATTAAGTTGAACCTTTTTTTTAACCCGATTTTTCAATGGGGTATATGTTGCAGAACATCTCTTTCTCAAATTGATATTCGAGTTGTTCTCGCCAGTTTTTAGCTTGAGATACCGGTACCAAATAAAAGTGCTCCCGACTGGTATCAGTGACAAACGCCAATCCATGCTGCATCAGTTCATAATGAACATCATTCACAAAGCTAGGGTCTAATCGCTGTCGACCTGTTAGGTGATTTATATCTTCTCTAGAAATTGAAATACCGACATTTTCACTACTGAATCTATGTCTTAACCATTTGGAGAATTCCCTCGCGCAAATCATAGTCATTGTCTTATCCTTGGAATTTTTATAGACGGGTATCAGACTCTGATTTTCATATACTGCACATAAGCCGCATCTTTCACCCAAGAAACACGCCATCCCTGACTAAGCATTATCAAATTGATCGTTGTTTTTGCTCTTGTCGTTATTCGTTTGTTTTGATATCAAACGATGTTCTTAATTACGTGTTTATAAACTCTAGACAAAAGTGTGACATTTCTCCAGTTTTAGAGTCGAGAAAACCAGTGGCACTACCACTGTAAAACACCTCGATAAATACATTACCTATTCGATATCAAGGCCAAACACTGACTCGGCATCACTTTAACTTTCTTTTTTTTCTTAGTTTTAGTCACCTTTTTAGGTGGAGGAACTGGAATAGTCTGCGGAGCCCAACTTGCAAGTTCATCGCCACAACCATCACCTTTTGGCGGATTTGCTTGAGCGATACAGTTAGAACTGCCTTTAGGGCATTTTAAACGAACATGAAAATGGGAATGGTGCCCCCACCAAGGTCTGATTTTGCCTAACCAGGTTCTATCATTGGCATCAGGATCTTCTTGTTCGCAAAGGGCTTGTTTAATCACTGGATGGACAAAAATACGCACCACTTTTTCATCTTTCGCGGCATAGCGAATGACTTGGAAGTGATCATCTGTCCAATTCGATTTGCGTAATTTGTAGTTGGTAAGATCGACAACGCTGATTGGCTTAGGAACAGCGAGTTCATTTTCGGATAGCCTCTTATCAGTAAGCCTTAACCATATATCAATATCCAAGCCAGTCTGGTGACTTGAATGACCAGACGAAAAGCGCCCTCCTCGAGGTAGAGAAATATCACCAACCAATAAATTAGTGTTGAGCTGTTCGCTCGCGGTCACACCTAGCCTTTCAATAAACTGAATGGCCTCTGTATGTCCATAGTAGCGCTCTCTCTGAGGGCGAATCACTTGGTAACCTTGACCGTCAATTGGCAAAGCCTGCGCACCGTCTAGACAGCCATTAGCGTAACTACCGATAGATGAGGTTGAATTTCTTGTCGGGCTCTTTTCTTTTTCCCATGGGGTTGCCGATACGTAAAACGAACAAAAGATAAGAGCTAATGTACAAAATAACCTCATAACAATTCCAAATAAATGATCTCTATTTTCATACTAGTCGTCATTAGGAAATAGGTGCATATCGAGGATGATATTTTGAAGATAAAGAGGAATTTTCATTTGGAGAGAGGGTTAATATCCAAATAATGGAAAGCAAAAAGGCTCTAGCATTTGTGATCACCAAGCGATTCTACCGGGACGCGCAGTCTAGAGCCTTAAATATGGCAGAGGTGGACTGAGCCAGCACTCCGGAGATTAGACCGGGCTGGCTATCCAGCTCACAACATTACTTCGTAGAAGTAACAGACGCAAAAAAGCCCCAGCATTTCTGCTGAGGCTTCGTATATGGCAGGGGTGGAGAGATTCGAACTCCCAACACGCGCTGTTTGGTAAGTCGGAGAATCCGCTGCTCTATTAATGACATATTTCGATGCCAGAAAGTAAAAAGGCTCTAGTCTTTCGACTAGAGCCTTAAATATGGCAGGGGTGGAGAGATTCGAACTCCCAACACGCGGATTTGGAATCCGCTGCTCTGCCAATTGGAGCTACACC
>NZ_JANVFC010000034.1:0-22279 GCF_025195005.1 Vibrio sp. NC2 | reverse complement strand
GTGCCGACTACCGGAGTCGAACTGGTGACCTACTGATTACAAGTCAGTTGCTCTACCTACTGAGCTAAGTCGGCACACTAAATTCTTTATGCTTTTGTTCGTGTTGCTACTCCCTGTTAAAGAGTAATGACACCAACAAATCAAATTGTGGTGCCCGGAGGCGGAATCGAACCACCGACACGAGGATTTTCAATCCTCTGCTCTACCGACTGAGCTATCCGGGCAACGGAGCGCTATTAAACGGATTTTCTGCATAACCGTCAACACCTTTTTTGAAAATAATTAAAAAAAACGTTCGTTAGTTGTTTTTTTATTCAAAAGTGAGGCTTACGTTTTACCTTGGTTAAAATCTTTCTTGAATTTTGTTACTTTTTCTAAGTATCGACGCGACTCTTTGTTTGGGTGTTTCTTTGTCAGTGCCCAGTAAGCTTGACTAGGTTGCAACGAATTTAAGTCGCGCATTGCCCGTTTTCGGTCTTTGCTGAAGGTATTGAGTACGCCACCAGTACCGCCGTTGTATGCTGAGATCATGCTGTACTCAAGCGTGGTTGGGTGCTGCACGTCCTTCAAATAACGATTTTTAAGGATGTAAAAGTATGCAGTGCCAGCATCTATGTTGTTTTCTGGATTGAATAAGTACTCAGGACTTGGTTCTCCAGGTTTCTTTTTGACGAGCTTAAAGACATCTCGGCCTGCCGTTTTGGGGACCACCTGCATAAGACCATAAGCGTTCGCCCAACTCACAGCGTATGGGTTAAAGCTACTCTCTGTTTTGATGATTGCGTAAATCAAGTCTTCAGGGATGTCATAACGTTGAGAAGCGCGACGAACGATGTCTGCGTACTTATAGCTTCGTTTGCTGGCGTGATCGGCCACCATTGGAATTTCGACGTAATACGCTTTTTTAAAGTCGACTTCCTTGGTTTTTAGGTTATTGGCGATCAGGTAATCAGCAAATTTGTTAGCACGCCATGTCCATTGGATAGGCTTCTTATCCTGATCAACGACTTGGTTATAGAGGAAAGGTTGACCTTCTAACTTGATGCTTTTGGAAGAGAATAGGTCGACATTCGCAGGATCATCTGGCGTCAAAAGTGTCGTCATTATTGCATTTTTGAGGTGCTTTTTAGGATCCGTTGAGGATACGGTTTCAACTGTGATCAGGCCTTGGCTAAAGTTTACTTCTGAACGGCTCAAGTAATTATCTATGTATTTCACATAGTTACTCTTGCCCGCCATCTTTACTTCACTGCTGCCCCAACGTTTTTTGATATTGCCAGAAAAGCTATTAATTAAAGAATCTAACGCACCAGTGTCTTTTTCAAATTGACCGGGTAGCTCCGCTAAATTACTTACAAATCGGTTGGTTGGTTCGTAATTAACATCATAAATGCTTTCGACAAATTCACGACTGCAGCCAGTTAACAACATGGCTGTTAGGAAGTAACTTAGCTTTTTCATAGTTCCTCATACAAAAATGACATCGCAGCGTTAACCATGATGTCATTAAAATTTGCTTAAATAAATGTCTTATTCGCTTGGTGGAGTGTAGCCATCAATAACGACATCTTTACCTTCAAAAAGGAAGTTAACCATCTCAGTTTCAAGAAGTTTACGATGTTCAGGATCCATCATGTTTAGCTTCTTCTCATTGATAAGCATGGTTTGCTTGCTTTGCCATTGTCCCCAAGCTTCTTTAGAGATGTTGTCAAAGATACGCTTACCTAAGTCACCTGGGTAAAGTTGAAAATCTAGGCCTTCAGCATCTTTTTGAAGGCGAGCACAAAATACAGTGCGGCTCATAGTGGTTCCTCTTATTGCGTTCGTTGATTCAAACGTCGTCGTTCAGTTCAAAGGGTAGGCTCTCAATAAGCTGCTTTACAGGAGCGGCTAAGCCAATTTCTTCCGGTTTTGATAAGTTATACCAGAGACCTTTAGTCCCTTCCATTATCAAATCTGGTTGTTTATCTAATTTTACTAATACAGGTGTGATATCTAAGTGGTAGTGGCTGAAAGTATGTCGAAACGCAATCATGGTCTTGATCGAATCGGTTTCACTGTCTTTGATCGAACGAAGATCTAATTGATGTTCGATCTCTGCGTTTTCATTTTGAGGGAAACAGAACAGTCCTCCCCAGATACCAGACTGAGGGCGTTGTTCGAGCCATACTTGATTATCGTGGTACAGAATCACAAACCATGTTTCTTTTATCGGCTTTTCTTTCTTAGGCTTCTTACCAGGGAAATCGAGCTGTTTATCGAGCTTCTTAGCTTCACACATGCTTTCAATCGGGCATAAGGTACATTTGGGTTTGCTACGGGTACAAACCATCGCACCCATATCCATCATGGCTTGATTGTACTTATCGACATCTTGATTGGGAGTGTGTGCTTCTGCGTGTTCCCAAAGCTGGTTCTCGACTTTCTTTTGCCCCGGCCAACCTTCTATTGCAAAGCTTCTCGCCAAGGTTCGCTTGACGTTGCCATCAAGAATCGCATGAGGGAGTTTATGCACAGAGGACAGCACTGCAGCGGCAGTAGATCGTCCAATACCCGGTAGCGCGTTCATATCTTCGATAGAAAGCGGAAATTCACCACCGTATTGCTCGGCAACAATCTTGGCAGCCTTGTGTAAGTTACGAGCTCGCGCGTAATAACCAAGCCCTGTCCATAAGTGGAGCACCTCATCTTGTTCGGCGTTCGCTAGGTCAATAACCGTTGGAAAGCGTTCTAAAAAGCGCTGGTAGTATGGAATCACCGTGGCGACTTGAGTCTGCTGAAGCATGATTTCTGATAGCCAAACGGTGTAGGCGGTTTTGTTTTGTTGCCAAGGTAATTCTTTACGCCCAAAGGCGTCATACCACTTTAATATGGCGGTTGCGAAAGGAGTCACGACATGCTCTATGCTTTGCTATTATTAGGAGTGAAATTGCACCACACTTACGGTTGGATGTAAAACAGACAAATTGTGTGGGAATTTATCCACGGAAAGACTTGCACCGGAGGCAATTCTTTGGATAATCCCCGCTTTGATTAATCAATGTGCAGGCAAAAATCAATGAGTGAAGTGACCACTAACGAATATACTGAAGACGGCAAACTGGTTCGTAAGATCCGTAGTTTTGTTCGCCGCGAAGGCCGCTTAACAAAAGGCCAAGAAAACGCGATGAATGAATGTTGGCCAACAATGGGTATCGACTACAACCCAGAACTTCTTAATTGGAAAGAAGTGTTTGGCAACGATAACCCAGTTGTACTAGAAATTGGCTTCGGTATGGGTGCATCACTGGTTGAAATGGCAAAGAATGCGCCTGAGAAAAACTTCTTAGGTATTGAAGTTCATAGCCCAGGTGTTGGTGCGTGTTTAGGTACAGCTCGCGATGCGGGTGTAACGAATTTACGCGTAATGTGTCACGATGCAGTAGAAGTATTTGAGCACATGATCCCAGACAGCAGCCTGCATACACTGCAACTGTTCTTCCCTGACCCATGGCACAAAGCTCGTCACCATAAGCGTCGTATCGTTAAGGCTGAGTTTGCAGAGATGGTTCGCGGTAAGCTGCAACTTGATACTGGTATTTTCCACATGGCAACAGACTGGGAAAACTACGCAGAACATATGATTGAAGTGATGAACGTAGCTCCAGGCTTCAAGAATATCGCTGAAGATGGGGATTACATTCCTCGTCCAGACGAGCGTCCGCTAACTAAGTTTGAAGCGCGTGGCCACCGTTTAGGTCATGGTGTTTGGGACATTAAGTTTAAGCGTACTAAGTAATTCTGAATCAAATTAAGTGAAGGTGAATCCGACTTAGGATTAAACCCTACACTTTATGGGATTGATTAAAGCCAACATTATTGTAATGTTGGCTTTTTTGTCCTTAGGCTTTTATTGCGATAAAGGTTTAAGGACAGAAAGTAATGTCACACCCCCTACAAAAATAACAATAAAGAAGTAAGCACACATGAAACCAACTCAAGCTATTTTAGCCGAGATTTTAGACGAAGTTCGCCCTTTAATTGGTCAGGGAAAGGTCGCTGATTATATTCCTGCATTGGCTCGCGTATCGAATCAGAAACTGGCGATTGCGGTATACACCAATGAAGGTGAAGTCATTCAAGCTGGCGATGCCGATGAAGCCTTTTCCGTGCAATCAATCTCTAAAGCTTTAAGCCTGACGTTAGCGATGGTGTTGTATAAGCCGGAAGAAATTTGGCAACGAGTAGGGAAGGAGCCTTCAGGACAAGCCTTTAACTCGATGATTCAGCTTGAGATGGAACACGGCATCCCTCGTAACCCGTTTATTAACGCAGGTGCGATTATCGTTGCTGACTTATTGCAAAGCCGTCTATCTGCACCAAGGCACCGTTTATTAGAATTTGTACGTCAGCTATCAGGTGATACTCATATTGTGTATGACAAGGTTGTGGCGGCTTCTGAAATGATGCACAGCGATCGCAATGCTGCCATCGCTTATTTGATGCGTTCATTTGGTAACTTTGAGAACGATGTTATCCCTGTACTCAACAATTACTTTCATGCTTGTGCGCTTAAAATGACCTGTGTTGACTTGGCGAAAACCTTTAGCTACTTGGCAAACAAAGGTGTGTCGGTTCAGACCAAGAAAGAGATCATCACTCCAGTTCAAACCAAACAGCTGAATGCTTTGCTTGCGACATGTGGTTTGTACGATGGGGCGGGAGAGTTTGCTTATCGTGTTGGTATGCCAGGAAAGTCTGGTGTTGGCGGTGGGATTATTGCGATTGTTCCTGGCGAAATGACGATCGCGGTGTGGTCTCCAGAACTGGACGCGTCGGGTAATTCACTGGCGGGAACTCAGGCTTTAGAATTGCTCTCTGAGCGCATTGGTCGTTCTATTTTCTAAAAGCGCTTTTAAGTTGGGGAGCTACATTTGCAAGAGGTCCCCAACTCACTCGTTCCTCGTTCTTGAGGACGACGGTGTTGTTTTTAACTTTCGACGCACTGGCTCCTAACTTTTGGGAGATAAGACTTGTTTTATGCCCGTCATTCCCGATAGCGACGAAGGAGTGTAATCGGGAATCTATTATTTGTCTGCGCGCAAATTAGAAAGGGTTGACCCTAAAGCCAACCCTTACACAATACTTCTCGAATCTATTCGTCTTCTTCTGCCATAAAGGCTTCAAGCAAATCGTTTAAGAAGAGTTTTCCTTTTTCAGTGATCTGCCAATGGCTGTCGGTTTCATTAAGATAACCGAGCTCTTTGGCCCACTCTATTGTTGGCTGAATCGAATCAAACTCTAACCCAGTCGTATCAATGAAGTCTTGTTTTGGACACGCTTCCATTAGCCTGAAGCGGTTCATGAAGAACTCGAAAGGGCGGTCCTCATTAGGTACTTCAAGTTCATCCGACAGATAGGGCTTCACCAGATTCTGATACGCGGCTAGGTAACCTCTAGGGTGTTTAACCTTAGTGGTGCGAACAATACGTCCATCTGCAAAGCTCAGCTTGCCATGAGAGCCACAGCCAATACCTAGGTAGTCACCAAAGCGCCAGTAGTTGAGATTATGCTGACACTGATATCCCGGCTTGCTGTAGCCTGAAATTTCGTACTGCACATAACCTGCGTCTGCGAGCTTCTTATGGCCTAAGTCGAAGATATCCCAAAGGTCATCATCGTCAGGCAGCTTTGGCGTTTTGTAATAGAACATGGTGTTAGGTTCTATTGTTAGTTGATACCAAGATAAATGTGGAGGATCGAGCTCGATCGCTTTGTCCAAATCAGCCAAGGCCTGATCAATGCTTTGATCGGGTAAGCCGTGCATTAGATCTAGGTTGAAGCTGTTCAATCCGATTTTATGTGCTAAGTGAGCTGCGTTAACCGCTTCGTCTTGACCGTGAATACGCCCAAGCCTTTCCAGTTTCTCTTGCTCAAAACTTTGCACACCCACCGAGATTCGAGTTATGCCTGCTTTTTGGTAACCAACAAAACGCTCAGCTTCAATGGTGCCTGGGTTAGCTTCCATGGTGATTTCTATTTCAGGTTTGAACGGGATGCGCTGTTCAATGCCTTGCAGCAATCGACCTATTCCTTCTGGAGAAAATAGACTCGGCGTGCCGCCACCAATAAAGATCGAATGCAATGGGCGAGGTGCGCCATTGAGTTGGTATTTTTCGATATCGGTATCGAGATCCTCAAGCAGAGCATCAATGTACTCTTTTTCAGGAATCTCGGCTTTTAGAGCGTGAGAGTTAAAATCACAATACGGGCACTTTTGTACACACCATGGAATGTGAACATAGAGGCTGAGTGCGGGTGGTATTAGCGCTGCATTGTGCATTACAGAGCTTGCTCCTTGAGAGTCTTGAATAATGACGCTAGGGCTTTACCACGGTGTGACAGTTGCTTCTTACGTGACGATTCAAGTTCTGCTGAGGCGCAGTTATCTTCTGGTACAAAGAATACAGGATCGTAGCCAAAGCCATTCTCACCGTGTTCTTCAGTCAGAATGCGACCTTCCCATTTACCGTGACATACTAATGGAGTCGGATCGTTTTCGTGACGCATTAGTACCAATACACAGTGAAAACGAGCTGTGCGTTTTTCAACGTCTACACCTTGCATAGCATCTAACAGCTTTTCGATGTTCTGCTTATCAGTCGCCCCTTCACCTGAGTAACGCGCTGAGTAGATACCGGGTGCACCATTAAGGTAATCAACTTCTAAGCCAGAATCGTCAGCAATGGCTGGTAGCTCTGTCTCTTTCGCAGCGTGGCGAGCTTTGATGATGGCATTTTCAATGAAAGTTGTTCCCGTTTCTGCGACTTCTGAAACGTTAAATTCACTTTGCGCGACAACGTCGAAACCAAACTCAGACAGAATATCTGCCATCTCGCGAACTTTGCCTTGGTTGCCTGTTGCTAAAACAATCTTACTCATGGGAATGTGGCTCTAATAAGTTAATGACTAGAAAAGTGAGCGTTGAAGCTACTCTTCTATATAGAATTTTTGTGTAAAACGCAGTGGACCTGTGCCTTTCAAACCAGCGTTAACATCAATATTAAAAGTGATGTTTTCTTCGTGAGTGATAGGGAACTCTGCAAGGTAATAAATCGCATCGCCTTCCTTTATTTCACGGAAGTTAAGCGTGCGAGTGTTACCTACTAGGTTTCGTGCTGTTCCCGTAATTTTAGCCGTTGTTGCAGGCTTGCCTAGGGAAGCGTTGTCTAGCACGCTGATGTTTAGAATCGCTGAGTATCCGTTTCGTTTCAGCTTATATTGCTTAGCGACCTGCGCAGTTAAAAACGTGGAATTGAAAGCCGAGTAATGAACCTCGACATCCTTGATACTTTTAAACTGTCCTGCCGAGCTTGGTAGGGCAATTAGAGCGGTGAGTAGTGCTGTTATCCATAGACGCATAATGACTCCAATAAATAGCAAAAAGCCATCATAGGATGGCTTTGACTTCAGTTGGGATCTGACTTGGTGAGCATATTCGAACTTGCTTATGCCGACCGAGCTCTCCCTTTTCTATCTTAATTTGCCCTTTCGCGACCTTAAATTGTTTCGCAAGGTATTTCGCTAAGTGAGCATTTGCTTTGCCATCAACCGGTGGTGCAGTAATGGCAATTTTCAGTTCCTCTCCGTGCAAGCCGACAATCTTGTCTCGGCTTGCTTTGGGTTGGATATAGAGCCGAAGAAGAATATC
This sequence comes from Vibrio sp. NC2, assembly GCF_025195005.1. Lineage (NCBI taxonomy): Bacteria > Pseudomonadati > Pseudomonadota > Gammaproteobacteria > Vibrionales > Vibrionaceae > Vibrio > Vibrio sp. NC2. The sequence goes on along the minus strand of NZ_JANVFC010000034.1, from coordinate 14,589 downwards.
GTCTTCTTCGGCCCAAACTGCTTTTGGCATCGTCAAAGTACCTGAGGTTCGTACTTGAATTATAGCTGATACCAAATAGGACCGATCATGTCGCCCATTAGGAAGTTCGCAAATTGCAGAACAATGAACAGAACCAGCACACTTAGGTCGAAGCCACCCATATCAGGAAGGATACGGCGAATTGGCGTTAGCATTGGTTCTGTTAACTGATGGAATACGTATTCGATTGGGCTACGGCCTTGGCTAACCCAACTCAGGATTGCACGGATCAGTAGAACCCAGAAAATTAACCCACCAGCCGCTTTGAGCAGAGATAGTGCGCCAAAGATCAGGAAGCTGATATCAAATACAGCCGCACCGCCAGAGATAATCAAGTTTAGAGCGACGAACTTAAGTACACACAGCACATAAGCGAAGACAACCGTCGCAAGGTCAAGGCTTCCTATTGATGGAATCACTCGGCGTAGCGGGGCAACAACCGGTTGTGTCGCTTTTACGATAAATTGTGAGAATGGGTTGTAGAAATCTGCACGTGATGCTTGTAGCCAGATACGCAAGATCACAACCATGATGTAAAGATCAAAAACGGTCGAGATCAGAAAGCTCATCGAATTCATATTGTTTCCTTTTTCGGATTTACTTGCCGCTAGGTATCACCCGAACGGCACAATGCTTTTGTACTGTAACGAGTATTAAAACAGTTTTTCCATCTCTTCAGCTCGAGCAACCGCCGCTTGCATGGCTTTCGCTACGATGTCTGATAGTTGATAGTCGTTAAACGTGCGCAATGCTTCTGCGGTCGTTCCGCCTTTTGAAGTCACTTGCTCACGCAGTGTTGATAATTCAGTATTTGGATTCGCTACCACCATCTCTGCCGCGCCTAATGCAGATTGCTGCACTAATTTACGAGCGGTTTCTTGGTCAAAACCTTGGTTAATTGCTTCAGCTTGCATCGCTTCCATAAACAGGAAGAAGTAAGCCGGAGCACTCCCCGCCGCTGCAATGATGTTGTTGATACCAGACTCTTGTTCAACCCAGCTTACCTCACCTACGGCTTGCATTAGCTGAGAAGCGAACTCTTTATCGCCCTTACTAACCGTTGAGTCAGCATAAAGGCCGCTCATCCCTTTACCAAGTAGTGATGGCGTGTTTGGCATCACACGCACAAGGTTCAGCTGGCAGTTTAACATCTCATTGAGTCGATTCGCATTAATACCCGCGGCAATTGAGATAACCAGTTTGTTGCTGAAGTCGATACCTTGTAAGGGTTTACATACATCAGCCATCATTTGTGGCTTCACGGATAACACAACAACGTCTGCTTGTTCTGCTGCGGCAATATTATCGCTGGTGGTATTGATGCCGTACTCTTGCTCTAACGGCAGCCTTCTGGTGTCTGAAGGCGCTGTTGCAGTAATCTTTTGCGCTGGGTAACCACTCGCCACTAAGCCCGCTACAATCGAGCGAACCATATTTCCCGCCCCAATAAAGGCGATGTTCTTATGTTCCATATATAAAATCCTGAGCGTGTCGCTGCGCGGTGAAAGCGAAGCGGTATCAATACTGTATTTTTCGTTGCCACTTGTTGTTGCTTGTTGTAGCTATTTCTTGTTACGTGCTGTGCTATTTCGCGTAATCACGAGCACCGAAGATAGCCGTTCCAATGCGAACCATAGTGCTGCCAGCCTCAACTGCTGCATCCATATCACCACTCATACCCATCGAAAGGGTATCTATGTTTGGATACTTTGCGGCTAGCTTATCTTCAAGCTCCGCCAGTTGAGAAAATGCATTAAGCTGAGATTGATAGTCAGATACGTTTGCAGGAATCGACATCAACCCTCTTAAAGTGAGGTTAGGGAGCGATGAAATCAACTCCGCTAGTGCAAAAACTGTTTCTTCTGACGTTCCAGACTTGGATTCTTCACCACTGGTGTTTACCTGAATCAAAACTTGCAAAGGTGGAAGTTCGCTTGGTCGTTGGTCATTAAGTCTTTGTGCGATCTTGTCGCGTTCAACGGAATGTACCCATTGGAAGCTTTCTGCGATTGGGCGGGTTTTATTGGATTGAATTGGGCCAATAAAATGCCACTCTAAATTTAGGTTAGAATGTTGTTCTGAAAAGTGTTTTACTTTATCAACACCTTCTTGAACATAGTTTTCACCAAAGGCAACTTGGCCTCCGAGTGCGGCTTCTAGAATCGCATCAATAGGTTTAGTTTTGCTGACGGCTAAAAGTTGCACGGACTCTGGAGCTCGTCCGCACTTTTGCTCAGCACTACGTATCTGTGAGGTGATTTGTTCGATATTTTGTTGAATACTACTCATAGCTGACTTTACTTAAGGGAAAATAAATGGATATCACTGAGTTACTAGATTTTAGTGTAAAGCATAACGCGTCAGATCTACATCTTTCTGCGGGTGTATCTCCAATGGTACGTATAGATGGTGAAGTAAGGAAGCTTGGAATACCAGCTTTGAGCCATGCTGATGTGCATCGTTTGGTTTTTGAGATCATGAGTGATTCACAACGCGGTGAGTTCGAAGAAAAACTGGAAGTCGACTTCTCTTTTGAATTACCCAACGTTGGTCGCTTCCGTGTTAATGCTTTTAACCAATCTCGTGGCTGCTCTGCTGTGTTCCGTACCATTCCAGTAGAGATTCCCACCCTTGAACAGCTAGGGGCTCCTGAGATATTTGAAAGAATATCTAATTATGAAAAAGGGCTAGTATTGGTCACAGGGCCGACTGGTTCAGGTAAGTCGACAACTTTGGCTGCGATGGTGGATTACGTTAACCGTAACCATAATAAGCATATATTGACGATTGAAGATCCGATCGAATTTGTTCATACCAACAACAAATGCCTAATCAACCAACGAGAAGTGCATCGCGATACTCACAGCTTCAAAGCGGCATTGCGTAGTGCGTTGCGTGAAGATCCAGACGTAATCCTTGTCGGCGAACTTCGTGACCAAGAGACGATCAGCTTAGCGCTAACTGCAGCAGAAACGGGTCACTTAGTTTTTGGTACTTTGCACACGAGCTCTGCGGCAAAAACCATAGACCGTATTATCGATGTATTCCCGGGTAGCGACAAAGACATGGTGCGTTCAATGTTGTCTGAATCGTTACGTTCGGTGATTGCCCAGAAGCTGTTGAAGCGTGTTGGTGGCGGTCGTGTGGCTTGTCATGAAATCATGATGGCGACACCTGCGATCAGGAACTTGATCCGTGAAGACAAGGTCGCGCAGATGTATTCGATTATTCAAACGGGGGCGGCACACGGTATGCAGACCATGGAGCAAAATGCGAAGCAGTTGATGGCTCAAGGTCTGGTTGATTCAGAAGAGGTCGAGAAAAAGATCGAAATTGAAACCTCAATGTTTTAATCAAGGTGAACAAAATGGAATTGAATCAAATCCTTGAAGGGATGCTATCTCAAAAAGCATCGGATCTTTATATCACCGTTGATGCGCCTATCCTGTTTCGTGTCGATGGTGAACTGCGACCTCAAGGCGAGAAATTGAATGCGGCTCAGGTTGCTCAGTTACTTGATGCGATGATGGATCAAGACCGACGCGGTGAATATCAGCAAACGCGAGAGGCTAATTTTGCCATCGTGCGTGATTTTGGTCGTTTTCGTGTGAGTGCGTTTTTTCAACGAGAGCTACCTGGAGCGGTCATTCGACGTATCGAGACTAACATCCCAACCTTTGAGCAATTAAAGCTTCCTGATGTACTGCAAGACCTGTCAATCGCTAAGCGCGGACTTGTGCTGGTGGTTGGGGCAACAGGTTCTGGTAAATCAACCTCGATGGCCGCAATGACAGGCTATCGCAATACCAATCGCTCAGGGCATATTTTGACGGTTGAAGATCCGATTGAATTCGTACACGAACATAAAAAGTGCATCGTGACACAACGTGAGGTCGGGCTCGACACCGAGAGTTACGAAGTTGCGCTTAAGAACTCTTTGCGCCAAGCTCCTGATATGATTTTGATTGGCGAGATCCGTAGCCGTGAAACCATGGAATACGCGATGACCTTTGCTGAAACGGGTCATTTGTGTATGGCAACGCTGCACGCCAATAATGCCAACCAAGCGTTAGAACGTATTCTTCACTTGGTGCCGAAAGAGCAAAAAGAGCAATTCCTGTTTGATCTGTCGATGAACCTGCGTGGTGTGGTCGCTCAGCAATTAATCCGAGATAAGAATGGCAGCGGTCGCCATGGCGTGTTTGAAATTCTACTCAACAGCCCGCGAGTGTCTGACTTGATTCGTCGTGGTGAGTTGCATGAACTAAAAGCGACGATGGCTAAATCGAAAGAGATTGGTATGCAGACCTTTGACCAAGCGTTGTATGACTTGGTGCTTGCAGGCAAGATCAGTGAAGAAGACGCATTCCACAGTGCTGATTCTGCGAATGACTTACGCTTAATGCTAAAAACCAGACGTGGTGATGATGACTACGGAACCGGTGCTTTGGCTGGCGTGAAGATTGATATGGGTTAGATTGATGCTGAATGCTAAAAAAACCGCAGTGAAGGCGGTTTTTTTTGGTCTGGATATATTAGTGGTTGCCGTAACTATTGTTGTTACCAGAATATCCTCGTTCCTTCTCTAATTTGATTTTTGTCGGATATTGTTCACCGGTATAACCTGCTGAGCCTCCGCTCATAGAGCTACATGCTGTGATTGCTAGAGAAGCGAAGATGACTAGAAAAATTTTCATATGAACTCCCACGTCCTTATTATGAATTGCACTGACACTACGGCGTGAAATTCGTGTGGGATCATAAATTAGCTCAAATGTTAATCACTTAGTTTTAACTAAGAATATTGTGCTTCAAACCAACTTTCTAGAATCACAACTGCGGATTGGTTATCGACATTACCTTTACTTAGTGCTTTGTAGCCGCCCATTTCAAAAAGGTCGGCCCTTGCTTCTGTCGTAGAAAGTCTTTCATCATGCAGTTCAACATCGACACCAAAGCGCCCTTTTAGGCGATTGGCAAACTTCTTCGCCCTTGGTGTAATCGCGGCTAGATCTTTACCATGAAGATCGGTAGGAAGACCAACCACGATAAGATTCGGCTGCCACTCCTTGATTTGCTTTTCGATGTCATCCCAGTTCGGGATGCCATCTTTCGCCTTAAAGGCTTTTAAAGGGCTGGCTGTACCTGTGATCTCTTGTCCTATCGCACTGCCGATACTTTTTGTACCGTAGTCAAATGCCATAATTGTTCGTGACATGGGGTTTCCAAATTAATCTGTGTTTGAGAGTTTATATACTGAGTCTGAGTCTGAGTCTGAGTCTGAGTCTGAGTCTGAGCTAGGCGTGACCAGCGTCTGCTGAAAGCTGAGCCGCATTAATGCCTAACATCTGCACGGCGACTTTCCAGCGGTCTGAAATTGGCGTATCGAAGATGACCTTCGGATCGGCTTCAACAGTTAACCATGAGTTCTCGGTCAGTTCGGTTTCCAGTTGCCCGGGTTCCCACCCTGCATAACCAAGTGCGACTAGATAATTCATCGGTTCATCTTCTGTACCTAACACCATCAAGATATCTTTTGAGGTTGTCACTGAGATTTGATCCGTCATGCTGATACTGGATTGATAGCTGCCTTTCGGTTTGTGCAAAATAAACCCACGGTCTTCTGCGACCGGTCCACCATTCAATACAGGCTTATCAAGACTTGCTTGGTTGGGTTTTGGCTGATCAGAATCAACCTCAACTTGCTTAAGCATGCTACCGACAGTGACATCAATAGGGGCGTTGATCATCAAACCCATCGCGCCTTCGTCATTGTGCTCACAAAGGTAAATCACCGAATTTTGAAAGTATGGGTCTTTCATTCCGGGCATAGCAACCAGAAAGTGGTTCGTTAAATTCATAGAGCCTCCTGCCAGTGTGTTCCCAGTAAAGGAAAAAGAGCGGCGTAAAGCCGCTCATTGTTCTTTGCCTAGATATTTCTGTGTTTTCGAATAGCTAAGGCTTTCTTTAGTTTAGGCTATTTAGCGTTAACGCGACGCTCAATTGCATCCATTAATTTACCTGTAACTGAAATATCAAAAGCGGCTTCAATTTCACGGATACAAGTAGGGCTAGTCACGTTAATTTCAGTCAGCTTGTCACCGATAACATCAAGCCCAACAAAGATTAAGCCTTTCTCTTTCAGTGCAGGAGCAACTGCTCTTGCGATAGCCCAGTCTGTTTCACTTAGAGGACGAGCTTCACCTGTACCGCCAGCAGCAAGGTTACCTCGAGTTTCCCCTTTTGCAGGAATACGCGCTAGACAGTAAGGCATTGGCTCACCGTCAACCACAAGAATACGCTTATCACCATTGCTGATGTCTGGAACAAAAGTTTGTGCCATTGCGTAGTTCTGACCGTGGTTGGTCAAGGTTTCAATAATAACTGATACGTTTGGATCGCCTTCTTTCACACGGAAGATAGACGCGCCGCCCATGCCATCAAGTGGTTTTAGAATCACGTCACCGTGTTCTTCTCGGAACGCTTTAATTTTTTCAGCTTTACGAGTCACGATGGTGGTCGGTGTCAGTTCAGGGAACCATGCCGTGAACAACTTCTCGTTACAGTCACGTAGGCTTTGTGGTTTGTTGACGATCAGTGCGCCGTTCTCTTCAGCACGCTCAAGAATGTAAGTTGCGTAGATGTACTCAGTATCAAACGGAGGATCTTTACGCATTAGTACCGCATCTAAATCGGATAGCGCGATAGTCTGTTCTGATTTGAATTCGTACCAACCGTTTGGATCTTCTTTTAGTTCAACAACCTTAGTGTCAGCAATGGCTACGCCTTGATCTAAATGTAGATCATCCATTTCCATGTAATGGATTTCGTAACCACGACGCTGAGCTTCAAGCATCATGGCAAAGCTAGAGTCTTTTTTGATGTTAATGGATGAAATTGGATCCATTACGATGCCAAGTTTGATCATTTTTTTCTCCTAGCCTAGATCGCCAAAACGGACTTGTAAGGCAGTAATTGCGGTTAGAGCTGCTGTCTCGGTACGAAGTACACGTGGGCCAAGTAGCGTCTCTTCAAATTTGTATTGTTCTGTCATGCCGATTTCTTCAGCTGACAGTCCGCCTTCAGGACCGATCAATAGGCGCACCTTACTGATGGGTTCTGGAAGGGTGTTAATTGAGTATTTTGCACGAGGATGCAGGTTTAGTTTTAACGCTTCGCTCGGTTCGCTGCACCACTCTTCAAGTTGCATGATTGGGCGAATAACTGGAACCGTATTACGGCCAGATTGTTCACATGCTGCGATAGCAATCTTTTGCCACTGTGCGAGCTTTTTCTCGAAGCGTTTAGTATCAAGCTTAACGCCACAGCGCTCTGAAATCAGCGGGGTAATGGTGTTGACACCAAGCTCAACCGATTTCTGAATCGTGAATTCCATTTTGTCGCCACGTGAAATCACTTGGCCTAAATGTAAGTCTAACGGAGATTCGCTGCTACGTTCTATACGTTCAGTAACATTAACTGTGACGTTCTTTTTTGATACTTCAGCAATTGTCGCTGGGAATTCAGCACCACTGCCATCAAATAGAAGAACATCTTGACCTTCTTTCATACGAAGGACTCGACCAACATGACCCGCGGCATCTTCGCCTAAAGCGAGTGAACCTAACTGATGAATGCGTTCTGGGTGATGGATACGAGGGATTCTCATGCTGGTAAACCTATAAATAGTGTCATTTGGGTATTTTGTCTCTGCCTAACATGGATGCTAAGTAAAGAAAAAACAAGTAGCGAACAAAAATAGGCGAGAGATCTTATCCTTATGATTTAGAGTTTGAAATTTATAAAGCCAATAAATACAATTCAACCGATTGAATATAAATATAATTAATAAAGGCTTTATCTATGTTTTGTATGAAAAGACGTTCTATTTTAACGTGTGCAGTCAGTAGCTTACTTTTGGCGGGTTGTGGTGGTGGTTCGGATTCATCTTCCGATGTTCCTGCTAGTATCGTGTCACCTAATGTGAACGGAACGCCAAGTTTAGCGTCTGTTTCGACTTACCAAACTTCGAGTATGTCGAAGGATATTGAAGAGTGTTCAAAAGCATTTTTAGTGAATAGCTCTTGTGATTTATCGGTAATAAAGCCTCTTGGGGTTAATCAAGTAAATGTGACAATTGAGCAGATTCAAGAAAGGTTAGTAGTGTCCCATCAGTGGATGGCCGACAGTTTTATCGAAGCATTAAAAGAAATTAATGACCAAGATTTACTGAATCTTTTCAAGCCATTAAACAGCATTGTGATCAGTTATGATATCCGCCCATCATTTTACACAACGTCTACAGCATCTATGTATATAGACCCTAAGTATGTATGGCGCAATAAAAGCGAGTGGGATTCCATTCATAAGCAGGAAGATTATCGAAACGGTTTTCAAACAGAGTTTAAATTCGATAAAGCTCAGCGCTATGTTCATGAAGCAACAAATGACTATATCTCTTATTCAAATACCTATACCCCATTAAGGAATGAATCGAGAGAAGCGAATCATATTGCTCCTGGTTTATTTAGGCTCCTTTCTCATGAACTTGCACACGCGAATGATTTCTTGCAAGAGCACGACCTGACTCAAATCCCTTCTTATGGGTATATCACTAACTATATTCATCCGTTAAAAAAATTAAATCACGAGCTTATTGAAAGGGATCCTTTAACTTCAAATCTGCTTAAAAAAGCGGCTCAAATTGCCTTTCAAGGTGAATCAATGACAAACGAAATTAGACGACTTACAGGAGAGGTTGCCGGGGATGCATTTGAAGCCGATAAAGCAGCGGCATTCTACTCTTACTCAAGTCCTGCTGAAGATGTGGCTATGCTCTTTGAAGCTTACATGATGTACAAAAAGTACCGCGCTTTGTCTGATGTCGCTTTTCTTAGTATTCCACAAATAGAAGATTATTCATGTAACGACTGGAAAGTGCAGTGGGGCCAGCGTTCTCGTTTATCTGATAACGATGTTCAAGATCGAGCCGTGTTTGTTGCTAGTGGTATATTGGGTAAGTCAGAGCTGACGATTAGAGCTGAATTGTCTTCTCTTCCTGCCGCTCCTGAAGTGTTAAGTGTTGGGCAAGGTTGGTGTTCAAGTCAGAAATTTATGGATGTAAACCCGGAGGCGCGCTCCGTTATTTCGGCGGCTTCAATGACAGGTTTTAGTGAAAATACTCGTTATCTAGAAGACTTAGAAAACTAAACTTAATAATAGAGCAATAAAAGTGATTGTGGCCCTGTGTAACAAGGGCCTTTTTATCTTGCTGGCTATTATTTACAGCTTTCAAATACAAATGGGTTGTGATTCCCCTGGATGGTATGGATTCGCTCATCACGAGTACATTCCCACTTATCGACAGGAAATTGCTGGTTCCACGCCATCATCAGGTTAGCCTGCTGCTTAGAGAGCTTGAAACCATACTCTTGGCTCATGTAAAGATAAGTACGCGCGATAGAGCCTTTTGCTCTGTCTGGCGGCATAACCTTACGCTGTTTGAAGTTGACCTGCATTTCACATTGACCATAGCTCACGCCATCCATTCCATTCCACTGACTGAAATTGTAATTGGAGCGATCACCGTTAACCTCGCCAATCGCCGGAGTCAGGTTATGAAGATCGGCTTCCATTGATTTGAATATTTTGTCATTGCGAGTGCAGTTCTTACGTCCGCCATCCTGCCAGCACTGACGCTGGTGGCCAAATTGCCAAGCTGGAACCACGTGTTCCCACTCAATACGGGAAGCGCGTTTTTGCTGTTTTCTCACTTGATAGCCACAGCCGTCGAGGTCGGGGATACCTTTCTTTTTGTCCTTCCATGTAATGTCACAACCACAATAAAATGAAGTCGGGTGATCGAGATAAATCTTCACGGCTTCTTTTTTGGCTTTGGAGAACGAACTTGGTGGAGCGGCGAAAACGCTTTGGGTTACCAGTAGGCCAAATACTATTGATAAGTAAAAGGACACCGATAGGCCAAATACTTTTGGAGTGGTTTTTTGCATAGAGAAAGACTGATGAAAGTATGATAAACAACAGTCTAGCACTCAAATGTTAGTTCTCTCTATTACATTTATTCGCGTTACCTTGTGAGCTTAAGACTTAGCTCAATTGAAGGCCGGTAAAAGCTAAGGTTTGCTGGCATTGTTGGCAACGATACGTTGATTGGTTGCGGATGACTTTGTTGTGTCGTCTTATCGACAGGGGATAAGTGGTGCAATCACAGCGATACTCAAAAGTTTTGCCCTGCACCGAGGTGATTTCCAAGCTGTGGGTCGTTCTGGCCGGTACATTGAATACCTTTTCCATCACGTATTTCCACTCATTCCCGTGAGGCCTAACTCGTCCGAAGACCTGATGTGTGATCAGATGTGCGAGTTCATGAGGCACGACTTCGTTAATAAAGGCGTCTTCATTTTCGTTGAATAGCACTTGGTTGAGTTTTATCTCGTTTAACTGGAGGTAGGCTTTTCCCGCTGCCTTTCCTCTTAACTTGTAAGTGACGGTTGGGCATGGAAATTCACGAGAAAAATGTTGATTAGCGATAGCTAGGCATTCGCCCAATTTTTTATTTACTCGATGTTGTTGCGGGGTGTAAGACAAGCGTTGTTAACTCCAAAAAAAGCCTCAGCGTTTAAGCTAAGGCCTCATCATAACATTGCTCATCGATCGTGAAACGATTTAAACGTGATGTTTCTTTTTGATGACTTCGTGGTAAGCATGCCATGTTCCGTAACCAAGTAATGGCATCGTTACAATCATACCTACACCGTAGGTCGCGAAGCCGACTAAGATACCTGTACCAATGATACCAGCCCAAACGACCATCGCAGGGATGTTTGATTTAACAGCGTTGAAGCTAGTAAAAATGGCACTCATTACATCTACACGTCTTTCCATCATCAATGGAATCGAAAACGCTGAGATGCTAAATATCAGACTCGCGATAACCAACCCAATCACCGAACCCGTAATCAGGAATGGTGCAAACTCGCTTAATGGTGCTCCTTGTACGGAAGGGTAGAGCGCATGCAATAACGCAGCAATCCGCATCCAAAAGATCATTGCAACCATTAACACAATCGCAAAGGCCCATTGATGGGTGGAGTTGCGAGTAATTGCTTTCATTGAGTGGAATAAGCTTGGGGAATGTCCTTTCTCTCTTTCCCAGCTTGCGTCATATAGGCCTAGAGCAAGAAAGGGTCCTATCAACATATAGACTATCAAGCTTGGCATAACGACTAGGTGTGTTCCTTGCCATTGGACTAGTTGCACGATGGCGATGGCCGCAGCCATGAAACACAATCCGTAAAATGCGCTGATTATTGGCATTTTCACTAAGTCATGCAGTGCAAGCGATAACCAGTGGAATGGGGCTGATATGCTTACTTGGTTACAAGGAATAGTGCGAGCGTAATCCTGAACGCTGACCTTGTGTTTCTTATCGTTTAGTTCGGATGGGTGCACGGTACGAGGCATAGATCCCCCTAGTTAAATAACGTCCTAGTTATAATTCCACAAGGCTCAGAGGTGTCGCTTACGAGAGCGTTATGGTGTTGAGCTAAATTGCTCTTTGTCATCCCAGTTATTGTTCTAGCGTACATTTAACGAGCGTTATCAGACTGAATTAATTTAAGTTAAATGTGAGCTTGATCGCCTAGGAGTTACCTTAACTATTGTCAGTAGTGCTAGAAAACACAAATTATCAGCGGCTTTTTATACTAAGTGGTTAACGGTAAAGAAGACTTGGACAGGGGGTTCTAGCAGGGAAAGGTTGGGTAAGTACATAAAAATAAAGCCCTTACTAAGAAGTAAGGGCTTTAAAGAAATAAATCGCAGTGGCTAAATTATTTTAGGCCAGCGAAGTCCGCAAGGATTGCTGCTTTGTCCGTCGCTTCCCAAGGGAACTCTTCACGACCGAAGTGGCCGTATGCAGCCGTCTTTTTGTAGATAGGCTGAAGAAGGTTCAGCATTTCTTGAAGACCGTATGGACGTAGGTCGAAGTTTTGACGAACAGCTTCAATGATGATCTCGTGAGCTACTTTCTCAGTACCAAACGTTTCAACCATGATAGATGTTGGATCTGCAACACCGATAGCGTAAGACAGTTGAATCTCACAACGGTCAGCCATGCCAGCAGCAACGATGTTTTTCGCAACGTAACGCGCTGCGTAAGCTGCAGAACGGTCAACTTTTGATGGATCTTTACCAGAGAATGCACCGCCACCGTGACGAGCTGCACCGCCGTACGTATCAACGATGATCTTACGACCTGTTAGACCACAGTCACCCATTGGGCCACCGATTACGAAACGGCCTGTTGGGTTAATGAAGAAGTTAGTGTCTTTGTTGATCCACTCAGCAGGAAGTACTGGCTTGATGATCTCTTCCATTACCGCTTCACGTAGGTCAGGTGTTGTTACTGAATCACAGTGTTGAGTTGAAAGAACAACTGCGTCGATACCAACAATCTTACCTTGGTCGTATTGGAACGTAACTTGAGATTTCGCATCTGGGCGAAGGAAATCAAGCTTGCCGCTCTTACGTACTTCAGCTTGCTTCTTAACAAGAAGGTGAGAGTAAGTAATTGGAGCTGGCATTAGGATTGGTGTTTCGTTAGTCGCGTAACCAAACATGATGCCTTGGTCGCCTGCGCCTTGATCTTTAGGATCGGCTTTATCAACACCTTGGTTGATGTCTGGAGACTGCTTACCGATTGTGTTTAGTACTGCACAAGAGTCAGCGTCAAAGCCCATATCAGAATGAACGTAACCAATTTCACGAACTGTTTCACGAGTGATTTCTTCGATATCAACCCATGCAGACGTTGTTACTTCACCGCCAACCATAACCATGCCGGTTTTTACGTAAGTCTCACAAGCAACACGTGCTTTTGGATCTTGTTCCAAGATGGCATCAAGAACAGCATCAGAGATTTGGTCTGCAATTTTATCTGGATGGCCTTCTGAAACAGATTCAGAAGTGAATAGGTGCTTAGCCATGAGAGCTCCACTTTTAGTTTAGTTTTTAGTTGCAAATAGTTAAATGCAAATAATTTCAGGCGTCGCAAGCTAGGAAGCGCCGCCATTAAATACAGTATATTTTGTAGGTGTTTCTACATCTAGACGGCTATTCTAAATTCCAGCGGTCGAATTACAAGCTCTTTTTTATGATATGTCATAACTAAACGTTTGCGTATCGGTCGAGATAACACATTGCTAAGTGATGTAAATGTTCGAAAATTGCGAAAAATGACCGTTAAAATGCCAGTAAAACGTTTGCAGTCGCTAAAGTCGTTTGAGAGAATACCCGCGCTAATAAAAATGAAATTTTTAGCATCAATCTCTTTTTTAAATCGCTTATGTACTCAGGAGCAGACATGCCTTCTCGTAAAGATCTAGCCAATGCAATTCGCGCACTTAGCATGGATGGCGTTCAACAAGCAAATTCAGGCCACCCTGGCGCACCTATGGGTATGGCTGACATCGCTGAAGTTCTTTGGCGTGGTCACTTGAACCACAACCCAGCAAACCCAGAGTGGGCTGACCGCGACCGTTTTATTCTGTCTAACGGCCATGGTTCAATGTTGATTTACTCTCTGCTTCATCTTGCAGGTTACGAGCTTTCAATTGAAGACCTGAAAAACTTCCGTCAACTGCACTCTAAGACTCCAGGTCACCCAGAGTACGGTTACGCTCCTGGTATCGAAACAACGACGGGTCCTCTAGGTCAAGGCATCACCAATGCTGTTGGTATGGCGATGGCTGAAAAATCATTGGCTGCACAGTTCAACAAAGAAGGCCACGACATCGTCGATCACTTCACTTATGCGTTCATGGGTGATGGTTGTCTGATGGAAGGTATCTCTCACGAAGCATGTTCTCTAGCGGGTACGCTAGGTCTTGGTAAGCTGGTTGCTTTCTGGGATGACAACGGCATCTCTATCGATGGCGAAGTTGAAGGTTGGTTCTCTGACGATACTCCTAAGCGTTTTGAAGCTTACGGCTGGCACGTAATTCCAGCGGTAAATGGTCACGATGCTGACGCTATTAACGCGGCTATCGAAGCAGCTAAAGCGGATCCTCGTCCAACACTTATCTGTACTAAAACTATCATCGGTTTTGGTTCTCCAAACAAAGCGGGTACGCACGACTGTCACGGTGCTCCACTAGGCGCTGATGAAATCACAGCAACTAAAGCGGCACTTGGTTGGGAACACGGTCCTTTCGAAATTCCAGCTGATATCGCAGCTGAGTGGAATGCGAAAGAAGCGGGCGCAGCGAAAGAAGCAGCGTGGAATGCTAAATTTGACGCATACGCAGCGGCTCACCCAGAGCTAGCAGCAGAATTCAAACGTCGTACAAACGGCGAACTACCAGCTGAGTGGGAAGAGAAAGCAAACGCAATCATTGCTGATCTTCAAGCTAACCCAGCAAACATCGCATCACGTAAAGCCTCTCAAAATGCGCTAGAAGCGTTCGGTGCTATGCTACCTGAATTCATGGGCGGCTCTGCTGACCTTGCGCCTTCTAACCTGACTATGTG
>NZ_JANVFC010000033.1:0-37062 GCF_025195005.1 Vibrio sp. NC2 | reverse complement strand
TCGTTTCCGCTCGACTTGCATGTGTTAGGCCTGCCGCCAGCGTTCAATCTGAGCCATGATCAAACTCTTCAATTTAAGATTTTGTGACTCAACGAATACTGACTTCAAAACTAATATTCATTCGCCTATTCGAAAATAAACAAAGAACATGTAATTCTAAAGCTATTACCATTCCAACAGAATGGTAATGAATTGACTGTGCCAAAATTAAGTAAACTTAATTTTGTATTGGTCACTCAGTTCATTGAAATCAAGTTTGTTACCGAAGTAACTGCCATTCCTAAGAATGACGTTTTGATATTCATCAACGAGTGCCCACACAGATTGATAGGTTTAAATTGTTAAAGAGCTTCACTTGTTGAGCGTTCCTTTTAAGCAAGGAGCCTCTCGAAGTGGACGGCCATTCTAGCGAATTAACATTCAGTGTCAAACACTTTTTGAAAATTAATTTTTTGTCGCTTTCCGTCTGACTGATTGTTGCTGAAGCCTTGTGGCGTCTGCCGTCTCAGTGGTGTCGCATTATAGGGAACCCACTCAGCTTAGCAACTACTTTTTCATAAAAAATGAATAAATAGGGGTTAACTGCCTAATAGTTCACCTAAACAGAAAAAAGAGAACATTTCTGCTCTCTTTTCGTTCAAAATCCAAAAGAATTCTTAGATAAATGCGTAAGCATCTGCGTACATATGGTCACGCTTTGCTTCTTTATTCTGAGTAAACATGTCTCTTGCAGCGCCTGCCATTTCGAAACGACCCGCAATGTAGATATCGAAATCAGCTAATGATTCGAAACTTTGCGTGATTGCTTCTAATACATTACCCGTTTGGCCGTGCCAAACTTCAGGTGCTTCTTCTACTACTGGTACAAAATGCACATTGCTGTGTTTTGCTGCAATGTCGACAAGCTCTTCTTTCGCATACAGCTGACACTCATCTTTTGCACCCCAGTATAGATGAATCTCTTTTTTACTGTTCTGCGCGATGCAGTGATCGAGAATAGAGCGCACGTAGCTAAAGCCAGTACCACCAGCAATTAGTAACAGAGGACGATCGCTTTCTTCTTTAACCCACGCATCACCGTGCGGAGCATCAATAGCTATATCGCCATCTTCAGCTTGCGCTTTCTTCATTGCCTCAACGACTTCTGAAGCGTAAGCATTGTGCTCAGCTGCACCAATGTGTAACTCAAGCTCGCCTTCATGGCGACAAGGGCTGCTTGCAATCGAAAATGGACGCTTATCTTTCTCGCCCATTTCAACCATCAGATATTGGCCCGCTTTAAAAGCGACCGGTGTTTCTGGGTGAAGTAGGATTTGGTAAGTATTACAAGCCAAAGGCTCGATAGACTTCACTTTACATTTAATAGTCATGTTCTTCCTCTTACTAACCCTTAATCGGCAAAGGTTAGAACTAAATTACTTTCTGCAAATGCTTGGCAAGCAAAAATCCAGCCTTGTTGCTGCTCTTTCTCTGTGAGCATGGGTTCAAGATGGTAACTCACTTGCCCTTCTAATTTTCTGCACATACACATCGCGCATGCGCCGACTTGGCAACGGTTTGGGAAATAGATATCGCTGTTGAGCGCAGCATCCAAGACCGTTTGCCCTTTTTCTACGGTAAAACTGATGTTTTCTGGGTATAAGACTACTTGGTAGCTCATGAAATTCCTAGCTGTTCCCAGATGCTATCAATCTTTTTAACGACATCAGGATCTTTTGTGATTGGAACACCCCACTCACGCAGGCATTCGCCTTCCCACTTATTGGTCGCATCTAGACCCATTTTTGAGTGTCCTGTTTCATTCTGTAGGAACAACGTATCTCTAGCCGGATCCATTCTTGTGGTCACCGCCCAAATAATGTCATTCCAATCACTCACGTTGACATCGCCATCACACACGATAACAAACTTGTTCTCATCAAATTGAGACCAAACCGCTTCCATGATTTTCTTACCATTACCGGCAGCTTGCTTATCAATAGACACCACAACCATGCTGGCATTGTCGTTTTGCAGGTGAATATCAATAATTTCAGGTTGAGTCTTGGTTAACTCAGCTAAGCTGCCCTCTATATGTTCACTATTTACAGGTGCTGATTCGATATCTGGCGATAGTGCTAACTCGGCATCCCACTTCTTAGTGATGTCTAAGCCCATCTTAGAGCCTAACCCAACCACAGGTGATGCAAAATCCAATGAATCGATTGGCGTGTGCTCTATCATCAAGCTATCACGTGACGGATCCATATGTTCACACATAGAAGCGGTCACTTGAGACCAGTCTCGTGCATTCACATCTTCATCGCACACCAATACAAACTTGGTGTACATGAATTGGCGTAAGAAAGACCATACACCCATCATCACTCGCTTAGCGTGACCTGGGTATTGCTTCTTCATGGTTACTACTGCCATTCGGTATGAACAACCTTCAGGTGGTAGATAGAAATCTTCAATCTCTGGGAACTGCTTTTGAAGAATAGGAACAAACACTTCATTTAACGCAACACCCAATACCGCAGGCTCATCAGGTGGACGGCCAGTATAGGTGCTGTGATAGATAGGGTTTTCGCGCATGGTTACATGAGTAACAGTGAACACATGGTGCTTTTCTTTCTCGTTGTAGTAACCAGTATGATCTCCGTAAGGCCCTTCGTCCGCGAACTCATTCGGGTCGATGTAACCTTCCATCACGATTTCCGCACTTGCAGGAACGTCTAAATCATTGCTGATTGATTTAACAACCTCAGTTTTACTACCACGTAGTAAACCTGCAAATGCGTATTCCGATAAAGTATCCGGCACTGGCGTAACCGCACCAAGAATGGTGGCTGGATCTGCTCCAAACGCTACAGAGACTGGGAATGGTTTGCCTGGGTTAGTTTCCATCCAATCACGCAGATCAAGCGCTCCACCACGGTGGGCTAACCAACGCATAATGACTTTATTCTTGCCGATTTTTTGCTGGCGATAGATGCCTAAGTTTTGGCGTTTCTTATTAGGACCGCGAGTAACCGTTAATCCCCATGTTAGCAATGGCGCGACATCGTCGGCCCAACAGCTCATCACGGGGATTTTATCTAGGTCGACGTCATCACCCTGCCATATCACTTGTTGGCATGCCGCTTTACGAAGACGTTTAGCTGGCATATTTAAGACCTGCTTAAACACCGGCAGTTTATCAAGAGCATCTTTAAAGCCTTTTGGTGGCTCAGGTTCCTTTAGGTAAGCTAACAACTTACCCACTTCACGCAGTTCTTTCACTTCCTGACGACCCATACCAATAGCCACACGATTAGGTGTACCAAATAGATTGGTTAAAACAGGCATGTCATAGCCTATTGGATTTTCAAATAAAAGAGCCGGGCCACCAGCACGTAGAGTACGGTCGCTAATCTCGGTCATTTCATAGTCTGGATCGACTGGGTGAGAAATGCGTTTCAACTGACCAATACTTTCAAGATGGTCGATAAAATCACGTAAATCTTTAAAACTCATAGGACTTCTACATGCTGATTATTCTGCGCTCAGTATATCAAAAAGGGTGACGCTGAGATCCCCCTTTTTAGTGTGGTTATTGAGAGACAAAATCCACTTTACGGTAATGCTTGCTCGATCAAAGAGCTCTTCACCTGAGGGTTATCATTGACAAGATCTTGCAACCATCGCGTATGACCTTGTTTGGCTAATTCACGGGCGACTAATGGCGCTTCATCGGCAATCGCCATCCTAGAGACAAGAAACTCCTTCACCTCTTCTGATAGCGGGTTAACCTTGGTAAGCAAAGTAATCGCTTCATCTTTCAAACGAGGGTTCTTAGTCGCAGCCATTACTTGTTCAAGTGCGAACGCTTGTTTGGTTTCAGCAAGGCGGACTAGCTCAGCTTGGCTATGATAATCGGCCTTCATTCGCCATAGAATCTTGTAGACCTCTGGGTCTTCGCTCACTTGCGCTAATCGAACCACCACCTCAGTAGAAGGTAGCCAGCTAACAATCGAGGAGGCCGTGAGTTGCTTAGTCAGATAATCAACCGCTTCAGGAGACAAACTGTCTAGCTCTCTGATTAACAATGCTTCTCGTGTTTGAACTTGATGCTCAGATCCAGATAACCACTCTTTTAGGTCGAGTTCTTGTTTCTCTGCATCTAACACAAACACCAGCGTCTTCTGGTCTTGGCGCCACTGTTTGATGAGCCGGTTGGCAATCGAAGGGTAATTAAAGGCAGGTACCGTAAACTCATAACCATCTCCACGCTCTAAAACTTGGTAAGTTGGCGTGATAGCGAGTTGCTGCTCAATGAAGATAGACATCTTGGGGGTGAGGACAATTTTTTGCTGTTCGAGCTTCTTCAAGAGTTGGTAACGAGCCACTTCTTGTTGGGGAAATGTCAGACGCTCAAGCGCGAAGCGCAGCGAATTAACTTCGTCACGTACGACAAATTCGAGTAATTCAGCAGTTTTCAGTTTTACTTGATCATTCTCAAGCCAAGACTCTACTGTAATTGGAGACATCTCGGTGGCATAGCTCATACCGACCGGGGAAAGTAACAGTGAAGTAGACAGGAGTAATGATGACAACAGTCCATGTTGCATTTTAACTTCCTTTTAACACTTTTGCTCATTCTGCAAGCTGTCGCTATAAAATGCAAATAAAAAGCGCCACCCGAAGGCAGCGCTTTTTAATAACTATCAGCTAATCAAGACTACTGACGACGCATTGCGTCAAAGAACTCATCGTTCGTTTTAGTCATTGCTAACTTATCGATAAGGAATTCCATTGCATCAGTTTCGCCCATAGGGTGAACAATCTTACGCAGGATCCACATCTTCTGTAGTTCATCGCTCTTAGTAAGAAGCTCTTCACGACGAGTACCAGAGCGGTTGAAATCAATCGCTGGGAATACGCGCTTTTCAGCAATCTTACGGTTAAGGTGCAGTTCCATGTTACCTGTACCTTTGAATTCTTCGTAGATTACTTCATCCATCTTAGAACCAGTATCAACCAGTGCAGTTGCGATGATAGTTAAGCTACCGCCTTCTTCTACGTTACGTGCCGCACCGAAGAAACGCTTTGGACGATGTAGAGCATTCGCATCAACACCACCAGTAAGAACTTTACCTGATGAAGGAATAACAGTGTTGTAAGCACGAGCTAGACGAGTGATTGAGTCCAGTAGGATAACCACATCTTTCTTGTGTTCAACAAGACGCTTCGCCTTCTCGATTACCATTTCTGCTACTTGTACGTGGCGAGATGCTGGCTCATCGAAAGTCGATGCGATTACTTCGCCTTTAACTAGGCGCTGCATTTCTGTTACTTCTTCTGGACGCTCATCGATAAGTAGAACCATTAGTTCACACTCAGGATGGTTGCGTGCAATGCTTTGTGCAATATTTTGCAGAAGCATTGTTTTACCTGCTTTAGGCGGAGCAACAATCAGACCACGCTGGCCTTTACCTATAGGTGAAGCAAGGTCAAGAATTCGAGCTGTGATATCTTCAGTCGCACCATTACCCGCTTCCATCACCATACGTTCGTTGGCGTGAAGAGGAGTCAGGTTTTCAAAAAGGATTTTGTTACGAGCGTTGTCTGGCTTGTCGTAGTTAACCGTGTTTACTTTAAGCAGTGCAAAGTAACGTTCGCCATCTTTAGGTGGACGGATTTTACCGCCAATCGAGTCACCGGTGCGAAGGTTAAAACGACGAATCTGGCTTGGTGATACGTAAATATCATCTGGCCCAGCAAGGTACGAACTGTCGCCGCTACGCAGGAAACCAAAACCGTCTTGAAGAATTTCTAGAACACCATCACCAAAGATGTCTTCACCACTTTTTGCATGCGCTTTAAGGATGGAGAAGATAATGTCTTGTTTTCTTAGGCGAGCTTGATTTTCAAGACCTAGGCTTTCGCTAAGTTTAACAAGTTCAGACACAGGTCTGTTCTTCAGTTCAGTAAGATTCATAGTGGTGGAAGTTTGTTTAGTCAAAATAGGATCTGTTTTCTTAAGTTAAGAAGGAGTTGGTCACAGGATCGACCAAGAAGAGAAATTCGTTCAATTAACGTGCGATAAATTAGCACTAAAACTAAGACTAGTCCATAGCTTAGAAAAAACAAAACCGCGCATTTGTTAACTGCGCGGTTTCTTTTCAAAGGCTCACCTAATTAAAGGTTAGCGTCTAGGAACTCTTTAAGTTGAGTTTTAGACAATGCACCAACTTTAGTTGCTGCTACGCCGCCATCTTTGAAAAGAAGCAGCGTTGGAATGCCACGAATACCAAATTTTGGTGGAGTTCCAGCATTTTGGTCGATATTTAATTTACCGATTGTGAGCTTGCCTTCGTACTCGTTTGCGATTTCATCAAGAATCGGCGCAATCATTTTACATGGACCACACCATTCTGCCCAAAAATCAACAAGAACAGGGCCTGCAGCATTGATTACATCGTTATCAAAACCGTCATCAGTTAGCTGCAAAATCTTATCACTCATCTTCCACTCCAATGTATTTTTTAGAACTGGTTGGATGATAACCAGTAAATAGATGCCCTATTGGAATGTATTTACTTTCGTATTGCAAGCTTAAGCTGATATTCTATAGCAATGAAAAAGACGCATATCACAGAGCAAAAGTTCGCCGACTTGGATTTACTTCCTCAAGTCATTGAAGGATTGGAGAAAAAAGGGTTCGATTATTGTACCCCTATCCAAGCCTTGGCGCTCCCGGTACTGCTCACCGGCCAAGACATTGCAGGCCAGGCCCAAACGGGTACTGGTAAAACGCTTGCGTTTCTAACTGCTACTTTTAACCACCTGCTAAAAACACCTGAGCATGAAGGGCGTAAGCCTAACCAGCCACGTGCAATTATTATGGCACCAACGCGTGAACTCGCGATTCAGATCTACAACGATGCTGACTCTCTGGTTGAAAGCACGGGTATCAAAGCAGCACTCGCTTACGGTGGCGAAAGCTACGACAAGCAACTAGGTAAAATCGAAGAAGGCGCAGATATCTTAATTGGTACGACTGGCCGCATCATCGATTTCTACAAGCAAAAGGTATTTAACCTTAACCACATTCAAGCGGTTGTGCTTGATGAAGCCGATCGTATGTTTGATCTGGGCTTTATTAAAGACATTCGCTTCTTGTTCCGCCGTATGCCTGAGCCAAAAGATCGCCTGAACATGCTGTTCTCTGCGACGCTGTCTTACCGCGTACAAGAGCTAGCGTTCGAGCACATGCACAACCCAGAGCACGTGGTTGTTGAGCCTGAGCGTAAAACAGGTCACCGCATTCAAGAAGAGCTGTTCTACCCTTCTAACGAACATAAGATGGCTCTTCTGCAAACGTTAATCGAAGAAGAATGGCCAGATCGCGCAATCATCTTCGCTAACACGAAGCACAAATGTGAATCAGTTTGGGGCCACTTGGCTGCCGATGGTCACCGTGTAGGCCTGCTAACTGGCGATGTTCCTCAGAAGAAACGTGAAAAAATTCTTGAGCAGTTCACCAAAGGTGATGTTGACCTTCTTGTCGCAACCGATGTTGCAGCACGTGGCCTACACATTCCTCAAGTAACACACGTATTCAACTTTGACCTGCCAGACGATTGCGAAGATTACGTTCACCGTATCGGTCGTACAGGTCGTGCTGGTGAAAGCGGTCACTCGATCAGCTTTGCTTGTGAAGATTACGCAATCAACTTGCCACCAATCGAAGAATACATTGAGCATGCTATCCCAATGTCTGACTACGATGCTTCTGCACTATTAGAAGATCTGCCAGCACCGATGCGCTTACGTACACGTAACCCGCAACAACGCCGCTCAAACAACAATGGCCCACGCAACGGTAACCGTAAACCAAACCAGAACCGTCGCCCACGCCAACCGCGTCATAACAAGGAAGCTTAGTCGCTTATGAGTCAAACAGTGTCACCCCCGCTTTATGCTGCAATCGACCTCGGGTCGAACAGTTTTCATATGCTCGTTGTGCGTCACATCGATGGCAGCGTACAAACTATGGCTAAGATTAAGCGTAAAGTGCGTTTAGCAGCAGGCTTAAATGAAAATAATGCGCTTAGTACAGAAGCTATGCAGCGCGGTTGGGACTGTTTGAGTCTCTTTGCAGAGCGACTGCAAGATATTCCGAAAGAAAATATCCGCATTGTGGGTACAGCGACCCTACGTACCGCTATCAATGTGGATATATTTCTAGAGAAAGCGAACCAGATCCTTGGTTACGACATCAATGTTATCTCTGGTGAAGAAGAAGCTGCGACTATCTATAAAGGCGTAGCACACACTTCTGGTGGCAGCGGCCGCCGACTGGTCGTTGATATTGGTGGCGCAAGCACCGAAATGATCATAGGTGAAGGCTTCTCAGCGAAAGCACTAACTAGCCTGAAGATGGGCTGTGTTACCTGGCTTGAGCGCCACTTTAAAGATCGCCAATTAACCGCAACCAACTTTAACAATGCCATTGAAGCGGCTAAGTCTACGTTGGCTCCTATCCTAGATAGCTACACTGATATCGGATGGGATGTGTGTGTTGGTGCCAGTGGTACCGTTCAAGCACTGCAAGAAATCATGTTGGCGCAAGGCATGGATGAAGTCATTACTCATGCCAAGCTTAAGCGTTTACAGAAACAAGCTATGATTACCGAGCGCTTGGAAGAGCTAGAAATAGAAGGATTGACCCTAGAGCGTGCATTAGTGTTCCCAAGTGGCCTTTCTATTCTTATCGCTATTTTTGAGCTACTTGAAATAGATTCAATGACACTCGCAGGCGGCGCACTCCGTGAAGGCCTAGCCTACGAGATGGTGGATGAACTTCGCCAAGAAGATATTCGTGCGCGTACCATCAAGAGCGTGCAATCACGTTACCAAATGGACGTAAGCTACGGTGAACAAGTTGCTGTCGTCGCACAAACTCTGTTAGAGCAAGCGGGCGCCGAAGAGTGGGTTTCAGAACCTCAAGCTGGCGTGCTATTGCAAACCGCAGCTAAGCTTCATGAGATTGGTTTAACCATCGATTTCAAAAAAGGCGGCGAGCACAGCGCTTACCTACTGCAGAACTTAGACCTGCCAGGCTTTACTCGAGCGCAAAAGCACTACTTGGGTGAGTTAACACGTCGCTACCGTGAACAGTTAACCTCATTGCCAGAGCAACATGCAATCTCAGGCACCAGCAGCAAGCGTATTTTACGAATTCTGCGTTTAGCTATTTTGCTGACCCACCGTCGCAATCCAGCGCTAGAGCCTGAGTTTAAGCTTGCAACCGATGGTAACAACCTGACCTTAACGCTTTCTAAGCAATGGCTAGCAGACAACCCGCTGACCGCTGCTGAGCTAGAGATCGAGTCGAATAGACAAACCGATATTGGCTGGCCATTGAATATTGAATGCCTCTGATATTAATATCTGACGCTAGAAATTAAAAAAGCCCAAGTTAGTAGACTAACTTGGGCTTTTTCTTATCGCTGCATTAATGCTTTGTGT
This sequence comes from Vibrio sp. NC2, assembly GCF_025195005.1. Classification (NCBI taxonomy): domain Bacteria; kingdom Pseudomonadati; phylum Pseudomonadota; class Gammaproteobacteria; order Vibrionales; family Vibrionaceae; genus Vibrio; species Vibrio sp. NC2. Next base: position 27,564 of record NZ_JANVFC010000033.1, on the reverse strand, counting down.
TACAAATCTCAAACTTAAGCGTTAACACCTGTCGCTTTAAAATCAGGGTTCACTGCGGTTAACTTCTTAACCACGTAATTAAGAAGCACACCGTACATAGGCACGAACAAACCTAAGCTGATGATAAGCTTGAATCCGTAGTCGACCAACGCAATCTCAGTCCAGTGCTCAGCCATGAATGGATCTGGGCTTTGGTAGAAGGCAATCGCAAAGAACGCGATGGTATCAATGGCATTACCAAAAAGTGTCGAACACGTTGGCGCAACCCACCATTGCTTCATTTGGCGTAAGCGGTTGAACACATGCACATCCAAGATCTGACCGAGCAAATAAGCCATGAAGCTTGCCGCTGCGATGCGTGCAACAAACAGGTTGAACTCGCCTAGTTGGCTAAAGCCTTGGAATGAACCTTCAAAGAACACCACAGACAATAAATAAGAAACGGCCAGTGCAGGCAACATCACTAAGAAAATGATTTTACGAGCAAGCTGCGCGCCAAAAATGCGTACTGTGAGGTCGGTCGCTAGGAAGATAAACGGGAAAGTGAAAGCACCCCAAGTGGTGTGCATACCGAAGACGGTAAAAGGTAGCTGAACCAAATAGTTGCTTGACGCAATAATGATCAAATGGAACAAAACTAATAGTGCTAGGGCTTTGCGCTGTTGCGCAGGGGTAAAGTTACTCATGCTGTACCTTTTTAGTTTGGTTTGGGGGTGAGGGAACCCAAATCGAGTCATTTCTTCGAATAATCCAAGAAAGCTCTTACCAATAATGTGAATTAAAAATGTTTCTATAATTTGCTCTATTGAGCGGCGGGCGATTATACATTAATCAATATTAGCTGCAACGGTGAGAACAGACGCAATCGTTTATCCTCACTTTTATTGGTGAATGACGCTAGAATCTCTGTTTTTTAAAGCTATGTTTTTAGAAGCTATGCTAAACGTTAGAAACCATGCTTGAAGTTAGAAGCCGTGCTAAAAGTTAGAAGCCGCGCTTGAAAAGCGTCGCGAGATAATCGAACTCTTCTCGGCTTTCTTCAGCGTTTAGCGACTCAAACCAGATTGATTCACTGTAATGCTCAGACTTTAAAAACATTCGACAATCTTCAAAATCAATCAACCAAGAGTGCATATCGGCGTCCCATTGTTTTTCAACAACAGACGCTGACAGTAACGCCACCAGCTTTTCACCTAACACTTCGTAAGAATCAAAATCAAAACTTGGAGACGTAATCAATAAACGTCCTTCCTCAGCCAAATACTCTCTTAAGCCAAATTCTGTTGGTGTTGTCATGTCCCTATCAACCTTATTCTTTTTCTATGAGCTAATGGTTTTTATAAGCTAAACACTTCTGAAAACTAGCAATTAGCCGTGTGTAGTGATGTGTTCTTGAATCAAATCTAAGAATGGATCAGCGTACTTATCCAGTTTGCGTTGACCAACGCCATTCACTGCCAGCATCTCGCCATAAGATGTGGGTAGGATTTCAGCCATATCAATCAGCGTCGCGTCACTGAATACCACATAAGGTGGTAAGCCATCTTCATCTGCAATCGACTTACGCAGCTTTCGCAGTTTCGCAAACAGCTTCTTATCGTAGTTCTTACTGCTCAGCTTGTCGGACTTCGCATTACGCACCGCGGTATCTAAACGAGGAACAGCCAACTCCAAAGACATCTCACCACGCAGTAACGGGCGGGCTTCTTCTGTTAACTGTAATGTCGAGTTACGAGTGATGTTTTGGAACAACAAACCTTTGTGAATCAGCTGACGGAAGATACTGATCCAGTAATCGTGGCTGTGATCGCGGCCAATACCGTAAGTAGACAACTTATCGTGACCATTATCGCGCACACGGATGTTCTGCATGCCACGCATCACTTCCACCACGTAGCCCATACCAAACGACTGATTGACACGGTACACACAAGACAATGCCTTCTGCGCTTCTTTAGTCGCATCAAAATGCTTAGGTGGATCGAGGCAGATATCGCAGTTGCCACATTGCTTCTCGCGATATTCGCCAAAATAGTTCAATAGAACCTGACGACGACAGGTTTGCGCTTCGGCAAAGGCACTCATCGCGTTCAGCTTGTGCATCTCAACTTGTTTCTGTGGGCCTTCTTCTTTCTCATCCAGCATGCGACGAAGCCAACCCATATCAGCCGGGTCAAACAGCATCATCGCTTCAGCAGGTAAACCATCACGACCCGCACGGCCAGTCTCTTGATAGTAAGATTCGATATTGCGTGGAATATCAAAGTGCACCACAAAGCGCACGTTGGGTTTATTGATACCCATACCGAAGGCCACAGTCGCTACCACGATCTGAATATCATCACGTTGGAAAGCTTCTTGAACGTAAGCACGTTCGTCGGTATCCATGCCAGCATGGTAACCCGCAGCGCGAATACCGTTATTGCACAGCTTCTCGGTCACCATCTCCACTTTCTTGCGACTACCACAGTAGATGATGCCGCAATTGCCTTTCTGTGTTTCTAGGTAGCGAACCACCTGTGACACGGGCTTATGCTTCTCAACCAAGTTGTAACGAATATTAGGGCGATCGAAGCTACCTAAATGCGTATGCGGATCCACCAACTGCAAACGCGAGATAATATCTTTGCGCGTCGCATCATCAGCGGTTGCCGTTAGCGCCATATAAGGCACATGCGGAAAATACTGTTTAAGCTGGCCTAATGATGCATATTCAGGGCGGAAATCGTGTCCCCACTGAGAGATACAGTGCGCTTCATCGACCGCAATCATCGAAAGCGGTAAGCCTTGTAGACGCTCGATAAAGTCACGCATCAACACACGCTCTGGCGAGACATACACCATTTTCAACTGACCTGAGTTCATACGATTAAAGACCGAGATCAGATTCTCACGCGGCATTGACGAGTTAATGCACTCTGCCGCGACGCCGTTAGCTTTCAGCTGATCAACCTGGTCTTTCATCAACGAAATCAGCGGTGAGATAACCAGAGTCAGCCCTTCACGAACCAAAGCCGGGATTTGGTAACACAGAGATTTACCGCCACCGGTTGGCATAATCACCAAGCTGTCTTTGCCCTCAACGGCCAAATCAATGACCTCTTGCTGACCATCGCGAAAGCTTTGATAGCCGAACACATCTTGCAAGATGGTTTGCGCATCATTCGCGGGAGTTGGTATTTGCTCAGCAATCAGAGTGGCGGTCATTATGGTTCCTAATCGAGGTATGAAATCAGCAAGCATCTTCGGCAAGCAAGTCGCACATTGTAGAGGGGAACGCTGGCGAATTAAACCGCAAATTGTTAGGTGAAAAGGGTTATCGCTCCTATACTGACCAACTCTCTTATAAATCTTATTAATAAGCACTCAGTGCTAGAGAAAGATGCATGACACAGGAAGAACAACAACGTACGCGCCAGGGAGTTTTGCTTGCCGTCGGCGCCTACACCATGTGGGGGATCGCCCCTATATATTTCAAATCTTTAAGTGACGTATCCCCGTTAGAGATCCTTAGCCACCGTGTAGTATGGTCCTTTTTCCTACTCGCTTTCTTACTGCACATTGGCCGCAGCTGGCGTAAAGTCCGCGACATCCTGACCTCGAAACCAAAAATGCTCTATTTGGTGGCGACGTCTATTTTGGTGGGCGCTAACTGGCTTATTTTTATTTGGGCGGTGAATTCCAATCACATGCTTGATGCCAGCTTGGGGTATTACATCAACCCACTGATTAACGTGTTGCTCGGGATGCTCTTCCTCGGCGAACGCTTACGTAAGCTGCAATGGTTTGCAGTGGCTCTTGCTGCGATTGGCGTATTAATCCAATTAATTGCCTTCGGTTCAGTGCCGATCGTCGCCATTGCCCTAGCCTTTAGCTTTGGTTTTTATGGTTTACTGCGTAAAAAGGTGAGCTTAGAAGCGCAAACCGGTTTGTTCATTGAGACTCTGGTTATGTTGCCTCTCGCAGCAACGTACCTACTGTTTATTGCTGATAGTCCAACCTCGGACTTCTCAATGAACCCAATGCAACTTAATCTATTACTGGTTGCGGCTGGTGTTATTACCACCATTCCACTGCTGTGCTTTACTGGTGCCGCAACACGCTTGAAGCTATCGACCCTCGGCTTCTTCCAGTACATTGGACCAAGCTTAATGTTCTTGTTAGCGGTGCTGATTTATGGCGAAGCGTTTACCAGTGACAAAGCGATTACCTTCGCCTTTATTTGGGGAGCGTTGGTGATATTCAGCTTTGACGGTCTGCGTAACAACAGAAAGAACAAACGCGCTAAGCAGTAACACTGATCGTTTTTTACAAGACAATCCCTTAATACGAAGATAAGCTTGGTTGAATTGATGACTATTTGACCAAGCTTTTTTGTACCATGGATAAAGTCCACTATTACTCTACCCCAACAGAAGATATCAGCCTGATCCAAGCTCAATACCAAGAGTTTGCTTTTCAGCGCCACTATCATTTGGACTTTCATATTGGTTTAATTACCCAAGGACAGCAGAAATTCGTCTATAAAGGGACGAGCCATAATGTTGGTGCTGGCCAAGTTGTTATCATGCCACCCGATGAGCTGCATGATGGGCACTCCAAACTCGATTCGGGTTATCAAGTCAGTGTGTTTGCCGTGTCTCCCCAATGGTTTCAAGATCTTGCCGATCCCAAGAAGAATGGTCACACATTAGGCTTTTCTGAGTTGATCCTCTCCGATCAAGCTGCATTTTCACAATTACGCAACTTACACGGCCTATTAATCCATCAAAACATCAGCCAGCTCGCTCAAGATTGCTTACCTTTCGAAGGGTTCTCGACGATTGTCGATCGTTATGCGAAATTTGGATCGAAGAGTGACATCAAACTGGGTAATCAATCGATTGATACACTCAAAGACTACTTGATGGCGAACTTGGATCAACCAGTGCGATTAGAACAATTGTCTGAGTTGTGTGGTTTAACCACGACTCAATTCCAACGCCATTTTAAAAACAGAATGGGCATTACGCCTTATGCATGGCTGAGCCGTTTACGTATGGAACAGAGCATGCGTCTGATTAAGTCTGGGATATGTGGTACCAAGGTCGCGCACCAAGTAGGCTTCTATGACCAAGCACACTTCTCTAAGGCTTTCAAAACCACGTTCGGTGTACCACCCTCACAAATCAACTAAGTGTTGATAATTTACAATTGCTCGATTTCAAATCACGGTAAGCTACGCTCAATACGATTACTTATTTAAAAATAGCGGCAACGTTATTGAGAACTGACGATGAACGAAGTCACCATACTGATCACCCTAGCCTCTATCCACTTCATCGCTTTGATGAGCCCCGGCCCTGATTTTGCGTTAGTCGTGCAAAATGCGACGCGTCACGGACGCCAGACAGGCTTGTACATTGCGCTTGGTTTATCTTGCGGGATCTTGCTGCACTCATTGCTGAGCCTGACGGGAATCAGTTACCTAGTCCACCAACAACCGACATTATTTGCCATTATCCAACTAGCCGGCGGTAGCTACTTACTGTACTTAGGTTACGGAGCACTTAAAGCAACCTGGCAAATCATTCAGAACCACGATGATGATGCCGATACCGTCAATTCCAACGATCTGATTCTGACCAATAAGCGTCAGGCATTTTCGAAAGGGTTTGCGACCAATATTCTCAACCCAAAGGCTTTGGTGTTCTTTATCAGCTTGATGTCGAGCCTAGTGCCTGCCGACATGTCTCTGTCAGGTAAAGGCTTTGCGCTTATCATCCTATTTGGTCTGTCTCTATTTTGGTTCTCACTACTGGCTTGGATGCTTTCGACTAAAGCATTGCAAAAGAAACTCAGCGAAGCAACGGTATACATCGATGGCTTATGTGGCGTGGTATTCAGCCTTATTGGCGTGAGTATTCTTTGGCAGTCGCTGTCCGGTTTAATCGCTTAAATTCGAATCAAGGTTACAATTCGTTAACAACACTCTGGCTATCTCATCTTTCCACTGCCAATCTAGCTCTGCATATTAAAAGGAGAAGATCATGCAGTGGAAAACAAAACTAACAACCCTCGCCACTTCTACCCTACTTTTTGCCTCTCACGTCAGTTGGGCAAATCAAGCTGCCGATTCCGTCGCACCCGAACAAAGTAGTGGTTTAGAAACCAAACAGCTCGTTAAAGCCAACGATTGGATGGTCACCGCGGCCAACCCTCTTGCCACACAAGCCGGTGCTGATGTACTTGCTCGTGGTGGTAACGCGATAGACGCCATGGTTGCTGTGCAGCTTATGCTTGGCTTAGTGGAACCTCAGTCTTCAGGTATTGGGGGCGGCGCGTTCCTTGTTTATTTTGATGGCAAGGACAAGCAACTCAAAACCTACGATGGCCGTGAAACTGCACCACTTGATGCCACACCACGTCTATTCCAAGACGAAAACGGACAACCGCTTAAATTCTATGATGCCGTGGTTGGCGGTCGTTCTGTTGGCACGCCAGGCACGGTGCAATTGCTGTGGGACACTCACCAGAAGTACGGCAAGCTCGAATGGGCATCACTGATTAAGCCTATTGCTCAGCTGGCTGAAGAAGGTTTTACCATCAGCCCACGCTTAGCCACCTTGATTGATAATGACCAAGAGCGACTAAGCCGCTTTGCCACTACCAAAGCCTACTTCTTCAATGCCGATGGCAGCCCGAAAGCCGCTGGCACGCTACTTAAGAACCCAGAGTACGCGGCAACGTTAAACGCTATTTCGAAGAACGGCGCTAAGGCCTTTTACCAAGGTGAGATCTCTGCCGACATCATTAACACAGTACAAACAGCGAAAGATAACCCGGGCGTATTAGCACAGAAAGACTTCGACGCTTATTCGATTAAGCAGCGCGAGCCGGTTTGTTCCGCTTATGAAAGCTACCAAGTGTGCGGAATGGGTCCACCAAGTTCAGGTGCATTAACAGTTGGGCAGATCTTAGCGATGACCGAGCAGTTTGACCTCAAATCATGGGGACCAAACGACGCGAAATCTTGGCAAGTGTTATCAGATGCTTCTCGCCTAGCCTTTGCAGACCGTGGTATGTACATGGCGGATCAAGATTATGTGCCAATGCCTACCCAAGGGTTAGTGAATACTGACTATTTGCAGGAACGTGCTCAGTTAATTACCGCAGGTAAGGCATTGGCAAGCGCATCTTCAGGCACACCGCCGTGGGATCACGCGATGCAGAGAAGCCAAGATGTTTCTATTGAATTACCGTCCACTAGCCACTTCAATATTGTAGATAGCGATGGCAATGTCGTGTCGATGACCACCACTATTGAGAATGCCTTTGGCTCACGCTTGATGGTAAGAGGCTTCCTGCTCAACAACGAACTGACGGATTTCTCATTCAAGACCCATAACGATGGTAAGCCTATCGCCAACCGACTTGAACCAGGTAAGCGTCCACGTTCTTCAATGGCACCGACCATCATCATGCAAGGCGATAAACCTTACATGGCGATTGGCTCTCCCGGTGGCAGCCGTATCATAGGTTATGTAGCACAAGCGATCATTGCGCATACCCAATGGGACATGGATATTCAGCAAGCCATCAATCAACCGCACTTCCTAAACCGCTTCGGTACTTTAGATTTGGAAAAAGGAACATCGGCGGAAAACTTCAAACCTGAGCTAGAAAAGATGGGATTTGAGGTCAACGTTCGCGATCTTAACTCTGGTTTACACGCGATTCGCATCACAAAAGATGGTTTAGAAGGCGCTGCAGACCCTCGTCGTGAAGGTGCAGCCATTGGTCAGTAGGGAATAATCCTCCCTTTTTACTCGCTGCCTTGTGCGAGATCTCTCACAAGGCAGTGAGTAAATATCGATATTTGATGACAAAATCAGTCACCCAGACATCGTAACCAATTGAAATAAAACGATACGCACATTTATCATTCAAATAATTATATAGAAATTCGCTTATGCACCATTGCTGATAAATAAGGAATCGGTAATATGAATGGTGTCGGAAGGATGCTGACACGGAACAGGAAACGCCAAGGACTTGGTTATCTTCAGGATGAAGATTCGATTACTCAGGATGAATAATCGGCATGGATAGCGAAATGGACATTGAATGGACGCAATAGTAACTAGGATGGTTGCTACTAAGGAAAGACAATGGACACCTCTGGACGAGGAAAGGACTGAACATCAGGATGATGTAAAGGACACCGCTCAAGGAACAAGTGACGCGCGCTAACGAGGATTGTTGGCAGATCAGGATAAGATCAAGGACACCGCTAGGAAGGCGACGAAAGGAATACGCTGAAGGATAACAGCACACTATCATGGATTTGATGCATGGAGCACACTTAGTAGCCGGATTGCTGCGAGTAAGACTATAGACCCCGATGAGCGCAAGCTCTCGGGGTTTTTCTTTATCTGTCGTTTCACTTATTCTTCTCTCAAACAAATAAATCAAAGACCTTTAATTACAATTCTGACATTTAAAGCATTCACTTCTTAACCACTTCCGAGTAACGTAAGTCTTACTAGGCTCAACTAGTTTCATAACCATAATTAAACTAAGGACAAATTCATGTCACACGTTACCTTCAAAGGCGCTGCTGTACCACTAACAGGCACATTCCCACAAACTGGCGAACAAGCACCAAGCTTTGCACTGACTGCAGGCGACCTTTCTGAACTGACTCTTGCTTCTCTTGAAGGCAAGAAAGTGGTTCTAAACATCTTCCCAAGCATCGACACAGCAACTTGTGCAACGAGCGTACGTACGTTCAACGCAAAAGCAGCAGAACTTGAGAACACGGTTGTTGTTTGTATTTCGGCTGACCTACCGTTTGCCGCTGGCCGTTTCTGCGAACTAGAAGGCATTGAAGGCGTTCAACACGCTTCAACTTTCCGTTCTCCTGCATTCGCATCAGACTACGGCGTGGCGATTGCTGAAGGCCCACTAGCAAGCCTAACAACACGTGCAGTTGTCGTTGTTGATGAAAAAGGTGTGGTAACACACAGCGAGTTAGTTGCAGAGATCACTGAAGAACCAAACTACGAAGCGGCACTTGCAGCACTGTAAGTCTCACTTTGAGGCAACAATGTCTTCAGCTCATATTAACCTAATTTAGGTCGGTATCGAGCAATAAAAAAAGAGCAGCCATTGGCTGCTCTTTCTGTTTTTTATACGGATTACTTTTCAATGCTGAATAGTTTCAGATATCGAACTGTTTTCTACATGCTGAAGTAGCAGATTACAACTGTTCTAAACGAGCATAAGCCGTTACTAACCACTTGATGCCTTCACCGTTAAACGCGACTTGAACTCGACTCTGCGGGCCACTTCCCTCGAAGTTGATGATAGTGCCTTCACCAAACTTAGGGTGCTTAACGCGAGAACCCAAACTAAAACCTGTTTCGTTAAAGTTCTCTTTCACGGCGGTTTGGCTAAAGCGGCCACTGCTTGCAGGACGGCTCACTTGCGCTTTCATACGAACCTCATCCAGACAGGTCTCTGGTAGTTCACGAATAAAGCGTGACGGTTTGTGGTACTTGTCCTGACCGTACAAACGACGCATCTCAGCGTAAGTGATGTAAAGCTTCTCCATCGCACGAGTCATGCCTACGTAACACAGACGACGCTCTTCTTCTAAACGCCCCGCTTCTTCGGCAGACATCTGACTTGGGAACATACCTTCTTCAACGCCAACCATGAATACCATTGGGAACTCTAGGCCTTTGGCGCTGTGCAAAGTCATTAACTGAACCGCATCATCAAACTCATCAGCTTGGCCTTCACCCGCTTCCAAAGCCGCATGAGTTAAGAATGCTGTTAGCATGCTCATTTCATCCGCTTCTTCTGGTTTTTCAAACTGACGCGTTGCCGTTACTAATTCTTCCAAGTTCTCAATACGTGCCTTCGACTTCTCGCCCTTCTCTTGCTCGTACATCGCAAACAAGCCCGACGATTTGATCACGTGGTCGGTTTGCTCATGAAGCCTCAGTTCTATGGTGTCATCTTCAAGCGCATTGATAAGCTCGATAAAGCGGCTCAATGCACCCGCAGCACGGCCTGGAAGCACTTGCTCTTCTATCAGAGCAATACTGGCTTGCCACATGGTTGCACCACGGTCACGCGCCGCAAGACGAATCGTTTCTAACGTTTTATCACCCAAACCACGCGTTGGCGTATTGACGACACGTTCGAATGCCGCATCATTGCTGCGGTTACTCATTAAGCGCAGGTAGCTCAAGGCATCTCTGATTTCTTGACGCTCGAAGAATCGCATGCCGCCATAGATTCGGTAAGGTAGACCACCTTGAATCAAAGCTTCTTCAAGCACACGAGATTGGGCATTGTTACGATAAAGCATCGCGGTATCTTCTAGCGCACCGCCTTTCTCTTGCCACTCTTTGATTTTGCTGACCGTGAAACGCGCTTCATCTAACTCGTTATAAGCCGAGTAAACTGAGATTGGCTCGCCATCGTTGCCATCGGTCCACAGCTCTTTACCCATACGCTCAGTGTTGTTCGAGATAAGCTCGTTCGACGCCTGCAGAATGGTTTTGGTTGAACGGTAGTTTTGTTCGAGTCGAACCGTTGAAGCTCCTGGGAATTCATCCAAGAACTTCTGAATATTTTCAATCTTGGCACCACGCCAGCCATAGATAGATTGGTCATCATCACCCACGATCATCACGCGACAATCCGGGCCCGCCATCATACGTAACCAAGCGTATTGGATGTTGTTGGTATCTTGAAATTCGTCGACAAGGATATGCTTGAAGCGAGCTTGGTAGTGCTCGCGGATGTGTTTCTTATCGCGCAATAGTTCATGCGATCTCAACAAGATTTCCGCAAAGTCGACCAAGCCAGCACGATCACATGCTTCTTGGTAAGCAGAGTAAATTTTTAACCACGTTTGAGTTATTGGATCATGGTAGGCGTCGATGTGATTTGGGCGTAATCCCTCGTCTTTCTTGCCATTGATCCACCAAGAAGCTTGTTTTGCAGGCCACTGCTTTTCATCAAGGTTTTGCGCCTTGATTAAACGACGTAGCAAACGAATCTGATCATCAGAATCAATGATCTGGAAATCTTCTGGCAGTTTTGCATCGAGGTAGTGAGCACGAAGGATGCGGTGACAAATACCGTGGAAGGTTCCGTTCCACATGCCTGACGAGCTACCCATCATCAATTCTTCAATACGACCACGCATCTCTGCTGCCGCTTTGTTGGTGAAGGTAACCGACATGATAGAGAACGGCGATGCTTGCTCTACGCTTTGCAGCCAAGCGATGCGATGCACCAACACTCGCGTTTTACCACTGCCAGCACCTGCCAGAATAAGTAGGTTTTCTAAAGGTGCTGCGACCGCCTCACGTTGTTTATCGTTTAGGCCATCGAGTAAAAGCGAAGGATCTATCATTGGATATGCTCACTACTGGGTATTTATACATAAAAGCTGATTATAACCTAAACACTAGGCTGCGTTTAGGATAATAAGAAGAAAAAACAATCAAAAAATAACATCATATAATCAGTAACTTAATAGATAACACATCATTAATATTGATATTTTTTATAATGCAGTGAAATTATTTCCGAGTTCTTCCTATCCTTTTTAGTAAGCAAGTTAACAACTTATTAACCTGCGATATAAAAATACTATTAAGTCCTAGAGGGAATGACTATGAAAAATTCTAATCTTGCTGTTACAGCTGCAATCACAAGTGTACTAGCGTTCGGCGGTGCAGTTCTTACATCAGCACCTGCGGAAGCAGCAGCAAAAGAGAAATGCTACGGCGTTGCAAAAGCTGGCCAAAATGATTGTGCAACCAAAACAAGTTCATGTGCGGGTACAGCCAAAGAAGACAACCAATCCGATGCATTCGTGGTCGTTCCTAAAGGACTGTGTGGCAAATTATCAGGTGGTAACACTCAATCATCATAATTGAGCTGCTTAGTATGGTGAGCTGACATTCAGCTCACCTCCACTTCCTATTAGGAGAATCGTTGTGACTCAAACTCTTCATCCCAACGCAGGGGTTGGCCTTAGAACACCGCACTTGGACTTCTTTAGCCAAAACCCAGCTTTAGTGAGTTGGTTAGAGGTGCACAGCGAGAACTACTTTTTAGCTCAATCACCGCAACGTCAACAACTGAGAGAGATTCGTCACGCACACAACATAAGTTGTCACGGCGTTGGATTGTCACTAGGTTCTGTTGATCGCATCAATCAACATCATCTGATGCAGTTAAAAGAACTCATTGATGATATCGACCCCTTCTTGGTTTCTGATCATCTCAGCTGGAGTCAGACTGGTGGTCATTACTTCAATGACTTGTTGCCACTGCCTTATACCGAAGAGGCGTTAGAAGTCTTCTGCCGCAATGTCATCGAGGTTCAAGACGGCCTGCAACGCCCTATGCTGATTGAAAATCCATCGAGCTACCTTGCCTTCAAACATTCAACCATCCCAGAGTGGGAATTTTTAGCCGAGGTACAGAAGCGCACCGAGTGTCGCCTACTGCTCGATTTCAATAATATTTTTGTCTCATCTTTTAATCACGGTTTCAGCTGTGAAGAGTATCTCAATGGAATACCAGCAGACAAAGTGGAAGAGATTCACTTGGCAGGTTTTACCAAAAAGAAACTCGAACAAGGTGAGATCTGGATAGACACCCACAGCAAGCCTGTCTGTGACGAAGTGTGGCAACTCTACACGCAATGGATAGAACAACATGGTTCGCGCCATACCTTGATAGAGTGGGATTTAGATATCCCAGAGCCACCAATTTTATTGGCTGAAGCGGCCAAAGCCAGTCATATTTTGTATCAACACGACAAGTTCAACCAAAGGAGTCGCGCATCATGAGCCACTCTTTAGCTAATGTGCAATCGGAGTTTGCTAACGCCCTACGCTATCAAAACAATGGTGAGCACTGCGACATAGTGAGCGACCACTTTTCCGATGAACAGCGCATCCAGATCTACCGAAATAACTTTGTGATTAGCTTTAGTGAAGTACTGGCTGCTACGTATCCACTGACTGAAATGTTGGTTGGTGAAGAGTGCTTCCAACAAATGGCTCGTCTACATGTCTTAAGTTATCCATCAACCTCTGGTGACGTCAGTGGTTACGGTGAACACTTTGAACAAACTATCCAAGCCTTTCCTGCTGTTATCGAGGCTGCACCTTATCTCGCTGAAGTAGCTTTGTATGAATGGCAAAAAGATAGCTTGGTGAGATGCGTTTCAGAATCACATGTCGACCAACGTCCTCTTTCTCGTTTAGCTGATGTACCGCAAGAACAACAAGGCGCTTTAGTCTTTCATCTCAAAGATTCAATAACGCTAATTAATTCTAACTATACGATTATCGCGCTTGAGCAGGCTATCTATCAGCAACAACTCGATGGGTTAGACATCAACCAACCTGAATTTGGGGTGTTAATCCGAGCGGAAAATTCACAGATTGAGAGCCATCGTTTGACGCAAGAAAGCCACCAACTATTAACCGAATTGCAATCGGGTCAAACGCTCTCAGCGATAGACCCTTTACTACTACAACATCTGAATACTGTCATGACACTGAACGTCATCTCAGGCTTTTCAATCAATGCCGAATTGGAGACATAATATGGATAACAACACAGTCACGAACATGATGGCTCAATACGACAGTTTGATTGAGAAATCACAGGCACTTTTTGTTCCCGTACTACTTCTGTTTTGTCGCCTATGGGTGGCATGGGTCTTCTTTAATTCAGGACTCACCAAGATAGCCACTTGGGATAGCACCCTTTACTTGTTTGAATTGGAATACCAAGTGCCTCTTTTGCCTTGGGAATTGGCCGCTTACATGGGTACCGCAGCTGAATTGATTCTGCCGGTATTCTTAGCGCTTGGCTTGTTAACCCGACCAATGGCTGCAGTGCTGTTCGTTTTCAATATCATGGCCGTCGTGTCATACCCTGTATTGTGGGCGCAAGGCTTCTATGATCATCAGCTTTGGGGATTAATGATTCTTATCGTCGTGGTATGGGGAGCAGGACCATTTTCATTGGATAGAATCTTAAAAGCGCAGTTCAAAAGCTAAAGCTCTTTTCCATAGCCTCTAAATTTACATAGGTCCAAAACGCAAAAAACCACTCAATTGAGTGGTTTCTTTTTATCTGGAATAAACTACTTGTTTAGAAAAGCTTGTAGCTCTTCAGCAGAGATACCTTGCTCGGCTAGCTCTTTTGCTAGTAGCTGAACTTGTTCACCTTTACGAGATTCAACCACGCGTTGAAATTGGTAAATGATATCTCGCAAAGTATCAATTGGAACTTGTTTTGCCGCACTGCGAATACGCTCTTCACTTTGGTTTCCTAGCTCTTTAAGCAATTTACCAAACATGACCTTTTCAGGTGCATCTTCCATTTGTTCTAAGATGCGCGCCATTTCGTAGGTTGTTAATGACATTACAGTATTTTCCGTTGGGGACTAACGTTTCAATGAGTGACAAATATACCATGTTTTAACGTTTCGCAAACCGCCATTTGTATATTTTGTCACCCTTGAGACTTATGCCTTAGCAAACGTCGTGTGCCACGACTTACCCGCTTTGCTCGCAAGCACTAACAATGCAGGAACAATAAGGAACATTTGCAGCGCAATCATCACTTGAGACGTTAAATCAAGACGTTGCATCGTACCAACAAGCAGTCCAGAACCGCTCATTTGGAACAATCCAAGCAACGCAGCTGCGGTACCTGCACGGTCACCAAAAGGTTCAAGTGCCTTACCGGCTGCAGCACCAAGAATCCAAGCGAAGCCAACTGAAGATAGGAAAATCGGCAGCATGAATGCGATCGCGCTAGCATGCTCAGCAAGCACCAACATAACCACACCCGCTAAGCCAAGCGTTGAAATACCAACAACCAATGCTTTGTAAGTACCAAAACGGTCCATAAACTTCGGCGCAGTGAATGCAGCCGTGATGTTGATAACCGCGTTGATGCCAAACCAGAACGTAAACTCATTCATCGTCAAACCTAGGTTTTCCATCAGCACAACAGGTGCAGAGGTAACGTAAGCAAGAATGACCGCCATCGCCATCAAGCATAAGGTTGCATGGAAGATGAATGATGGTGTTTTCAATACCGACCAGTAACGCTCAAGTTTGAACACAGCGACCTTTTCTGTCGCCGGATTAGACTCTTTCATTTGGAAAAACAGAATGGTGCCAACCACGACAGCGAACACAGCCATAAAGCTAAAGTTCGAGCGCCAGCCAAACTGTTGAGTTAACCAAGCACCCAGAATCGGTGCTAGTGCAGGAATAAAGCAAATGGCACCATTAAGGTAACTGATCATACGGCCACTTTTCTCCGGGCCAAATAGATCGCGAACCGTCGCAAAGGCTGCTACAGAAGTCGCACAAGCTCCTAAGCCTTGTAGCAGCCGAGCTATTAGCATCATATCAATCGATTGAGCTGCCCACGCCAAGCAAGCACTCAATGCATAGATACTAACACCTCCCAATGCAACGGTTCGACGTCCTAACTTATCAGCCAAAGGGCCTGCAAATAATTGCCCGACACCCATGGCGAATAAAAACCAAGTAATCGTATCTTGTGCTAATGCGTGTTCCACGTGAAACGCTGTTGAAATTTGTGGCAGAGCTGGAAGATAAATATCTATAGCCAAAGGGCTAAATAGAACCAGCATTGCCAATAAAGCAACCTGCAGTTTACTAGGGGTTGGAAGCGCGTTAGAAGGCACAAGACTCTCCGAATGAGTTAATTTAGGTGCATAATAACCAACTAAAGATATGAACAAAAATGGCATATACTCATTAGCATTATTCCAAATAGGAAACTCACATGAATATCGAGAAACTATCACGCCTCGACCTCAATCTATTGGTTTGCTTACAGGTGCTGATGGAAGAGCTGAGTGTCACTCGCACCGCACACCGATTGTGCTTGAGTCAATCGGCTGTGAGTAAGTCGCTAGCCAAGCTTCGTGAACAATTTAATGACCCCCTTTTCACACGAAGTGCTCATGGCCTACGTCCAACACCGAAAGCTGTTTTCCTTAAGCCTCGGTTAGAAACGTTGATCAACCAACTTGATGTTCTCACTCAGCCTGAGACATTCATTCCCAACAATAGCGACCACAGCTTTCACATTGCTGCCGTTGAGAGTGTTTACCCGCTGATTCTTCCTCACTTCTTACCGGCGATATTTCGACAAGCCCCTAAGGTCAACATCAACACCCACGCGTGGACCGAACAAACCTTTAAGAAGCTGCAGCTTGGTGAGTTAGATATCGGACTCACAGGCAAAGACATCGACATCAACGACGCGCGCTTAACTATGCTGCCGCCAGACGATATCTGCGAACAAGAGATCTACCGTGATGCACAGATGTGTGTACTAAGACGTAACCACCCTGCCCTGAGTGGTAAATGGGATTTGGGAACCTACCTTGCGCAGCGTCATGTACAAGTAAGGTGTGATGGGAATGATCGATGGCTACTCGACTACAAACTTGCCGACCTTGGTCACCAACGTGATATCGCGATTTCTGTTCCAGACTTCAATAGCGCCGCAAGCCTGTGTACCTACACCGACTTTGTGTTTACCGCACCAAGCCACTTTACTTACCTCGTCGCTAAACAACTCGACTTAGTGGTTGTACCTTTACCAATGGAATTCCCACCGATGGCATACACTTTGTTTTGGCATCGTGACAGAGAAAATGACCCAGCCTTAACTTGGTTGCGAGATATCATCAAAGAAAAAACTCTGCACCTTAGATAAAAATGGCGTACAGCGTTTGCAGCAAACGAACAAAAGCGCTAGCTTATTGACCTAATAAGTCCTCTCGCAGGTATATCGACTGTGAGTGTTAACAAGGACCCTAACAATAAGGATAAACACAGATGCACAATATCACTGCTGAACGCGTTGCTGCGGTTCGAGCTTGGCTTGAAACAAACAACCTAGATGCCGTTATCATTCCACACGAAGACGAATATCTAGGTGAATACGTTCCCGCTCATAACGAGCGACTTCATTGGTTAACAGGTTTTACTGGCTCTGCAGGTGCCGCTGTTATCACTCGTGATACTGCTGCTATTTTTGTCGATGGTCGCTACACCGTTCAGGTTCGTAAGCAGGTACCAGCAGAGTTATTTGAGTATCGCCACCTTATTGAAGAACCGGCTTTAGATTGGATCATCAATTCATTGCCACAAGGCAGTAAGGTTGCATTCGACCCACGCATGCACACCGCTGCTTGGTTGAAAGGCGCACAAGCAAAACTAGCGGAGAAAGTTGAGCTAACAACGCTCTCAGCAAACCCGATTGATGAGCTTTGGTCTGATCGCCCTGAACCTGTCGTGTCTGATGTTCGCCTAATGGCAACAGACGCAGTTGGCCAATCAAGTGACAGCAAACGCGCAGAGATTGCTGGCTTACTAAAAGCCAAAGGTGCTGATGCCGCTATCCTTACCGAGCTTGACTCAATATGTTGGTTGCTTAACATTCGTGGCTTGGACGTATCTCGCCTACCTGTTGTACTGTCTAATGCAATCATTCACGCTGATGAAATCGTCGATTTCTTCCTAGACCCAGCACGCATCCCAGCAGGCTTTGAAGCACACGTTGGTAATGGTATTCGCGTTTCTCACCCATCAGAGCTTGAAGCGCGCCTTCAGTCTTTAGAAGGTAACAATGTGTCTGTCGATTCAGGCACGAGTAATGCTTGGTACACGCTGGTTCTGCAAAACGCTGGCGCTCACATCATTGAAGCAGCAGACCCATGCTTAATGCCAAAAGCTGCTAAGAACGCAACTGAAATTGCCGGCATGAAAGCGTGTCACATTCGAGATGGCGTGGCGATGGCGAAATTCCTGTCTTGGATTGATGCAGAAGTCGCGCAAGGTAACCTACACAACGAAGCGGTATTAGCTGACAAAGTACAATCGTTCCGCGAGCAAGACCCAACGCTGATGGACTTAAGTTTTGACACAATTTCAGCAGCAGGTAGCAACGCTGCAATGTGTCACTACAATCATGAGAATCAACCTGAACCAGGTCAGTTAGAAATGAATACTCTGTACCTAGTCGATTCAGGCGGTCAGTATTTAGATGGCACAACGGACATCACTCGTACTATCGCGGTTGGCCAGCCAAGCGACGAAATGATCCAGCAGTTCACACTAGCACTTAAAGGTCATATCGGTATCGCGCGTGCACGTTTCCCACAGGGTACTCGTGGTTTCCAACTTGATATCCTAGCGCGTCAGCACTTATGGGCGGAGGGCTTCGATTACGACCACGGTACTGGTCACGGTGTTGGTCATTTCCTAAGTGTTCATGAAGGCCCACAAAGCATCTCTAAGAAGCTAATCGACGTACCTCTTGTTGAAGGTATGGTGTTATCAAACGAGCCGGGTTACTACCGTGCTGATGAATTTGGTATCCGTATCGAGAACCTAGAACTGGTTGTTGAACTTCCAACTCAAGGTGACTTCGCAGTATTGACGTTTGAATCGCTAACTCGTTGTCCTATCGATAAGCGCAACATCAATGTTGATTTGCTAACACGACCTGAACTGGCGTGGCTGAACGACTACCATCAGAAAGTATGGAACGATGTTAGCCCATTAGTTGAAGGTGATACGCTGGAATGGCTACGCCAATCAACAACACCACTTGCTCACGCTTAATGCCTTGCTCGACAGATAACTGAACCAAAACGAGCTTGCTAGGTTAATAAGTTAAATAGCAAATAGCAAAACGGCTACCCAAAGGTAGCCGTTTTTATTTGCCTGTATCATTAAGATGTTTCACGTGGAACATAAACCAAACATTGATTAACCAGAATAGGCACTGTGCCAATCACGCCACACCGGGTCGAAACCACGCTGACGAATCATCGACTCAACATCGGCTGCACTTCTCTCATCGCTAATCTCAAACTGCTCGAGTTCCTCTTCACCGGAAGCATAACCACCAGGTTGGGTTTTAGAAGCCGCCGACATACTCGTGATCCCTAATGGCAGCACGTTATCGCGGAAGGTTGCTGACTCACGAGTAGATAGAGATAACTCGACCTCAGGATTCAAGAGTCGATATGCGCAGATAAGCTGAACCAACTGTTTATCGTTCATGACCGACTTAGGCTGTAAGCCTCCACTAGAGTCTCCACCCTCGCACGGACGAAGGCGCGGGAATGAAATTGAATAACGAGTCTGCCAATAAGTACGCTCTAGGTAATCTAAGTGAGCAGCAACAAAGAAGCAGTCGGTTCGCCAATCTTCCAAACCAATCAAAGCACCAATACCTATCTTATCAATACCCGCTTTTGCCAAGCGATCAGGGGTTTCAAGACGATATTCAAAATCCATTTTATTGCCACGTAGATGATGCTCAGCGTAGGTTCTTGGCTGATAAGTCTCTTGGTAAACCATAACAGCATCTAGGCCGAGAGTTTTAAGCTCTGCGTAATCATGTTGTTCAAGCGGCTGCACTTCCATCGCAAGGTAGTTGAATTGCTTTTTGATATTCGGCAACACCTGTCGAAAGTAATTCATCCCGACCTTAGTTTCATGTTCACCGGTGACTAACAAAACACTATCGAACTTCATCTTTTTGATAGCCGCACTTTCGGCATCAATTTCATCCAAAGTAAGCGTGCGACGTTTGATACGGTTCTCCATTGAGAAGCCACAATACGTGCACGCATTAGCGCATAGATTCGAGAGGTACAAAGGAATGTAAAGCGACATCGTATTGCCAAATCGCTTACGAGTTAGCGCCAACGACTGTTGTGCCATCTGCTCTAAGTAAGGTTCTGCCGCCGGAGAGATCAGAGCCTTAAAGTCTTCCAGGTCACGTTTGGGTTTACTCAGAGCACGTTCAACATCCGCTGCCGTTTTACTGAAGATAGACATACCAATGTCATCCCAGTTGAGCTGTTTAAATCGATCAACAAACGTCATAGGGACACTACTCGTCTAGAAATGAAGTTAACGGGCTCGAAGCAACCGCGTGAGATACTTTTCCTGCAAGCCCAGCAAGGTAAGCCATACGACCCGCTTCAACTGCCAGCTTAAAGGCAATCGCCATATCGACGGGTTTTTGAGAAGCCGCTATAGCCGTATTCACTAACACAGCGTCTGCGCCCATTTCCATTGCACGAGCAGCATGCGATGGTGCGCCTATGCCTGCATCCACAATCACAGGGACATTCGCTTGGTCGATAATGATCTCTAAGAAGTCTGCAGACGCAATACCCTTATTTGAACCAATAGGTGCGCCCAGCGGCATAACTGCAGCGCAACCCACCTCTTCCAAGCGTTTACACAATACTGGATCGGCATGGCAGTAAGGCAACACAACAAAACCATCTTTAACCAGTTGCTCAGCAGCTTTAAGCGTCTCAATTGGGTCTGGCATCAAGTACTTTGGATCTGGGTGAATTTCTAGCTTAAGCCAGTTTGTACCCAGTGCTTCACGAGCCAAGTGTGCTGCGAAAATTGCATCCTTCGCGCTCTTCGCACCAGAGGTATTCGGAAGTAGATTAACACCAGCGTCAATAATTGGCTGTAAAATATCATCTTGCTCAGAACGAATATCGACTCTCTTTAGTGCCATGGTCGCCAGTTGAGAACCTGACGCTTCGATAGCACTCGCCATCAAATGCTTATTTGCGAACTTGCCGGTTCCAGTGAACAGACGTGATTGAAACGTTTTATCTGCGATGGTTAACATGGTTAGCCCCCTGCAATAGCTTGGAAAAGAGATATAGCGTCGCCTTCATTAACGACCGTTTGTTGCCACTGGCTACGCGGGACAACCGCATTATTGATAGCAAATACACAACCTAGATCAGGTAATGCTAGAACTTGGATAATGTCCGCTAGAGACGACGAGTGTGCTACTTGTTCTGATTGTTCGTTTATCGAGATCGTTATATGGCTCATTGGATATCTTCTTCTAAATGCTTAACTACAGGCGCACTGCACACAGGACATTCACTATCTTGAGTGACCATAAGGTTTTGCCAATTCATCGTCTGGCCATCGAACAGTTTGAGCTGGTGTGTTGCTATCTGAAACTCACCACGAGTTAGACGTTGAATAGCAGCCAAAGCTTGAAGGTTACCTATGGTGCCAACAACTGGGCCTATGATGCCGCTATCGCTACAACGAGTCGTTTGTGAATGATGACTGAACGGGAACAAACAGTGATAGCACCCTTTCTGATTCTGATAATCAAATACAATAAACTGGCCTTTCCAACCGATTGCAGATCCAGAAATCAAAGGTATATTGCTGCCGAAACACGCTTGGTTAACCTGCTGGCGTGACTCAAAGTTGTCAGTACAATCCAACACCAAATCAGCGAGCATCACTTCAAGTTCAAGCTGACTGCCACTCATTCGCTGATTGATGGTTCTAACTTGGCTGCGACTATTGAGCTCGTTCAGTTGTTGCTTCAGAGCTTCGACTTTAGGCGAACCTAGCTGACTTTCTTTGAACGCGACCTGTCGTTGCAGGTTAGACGAATCCACACAGTCATCATCCACCAACACGATCTTTCCGACACCCGAAGCCACAAGGTAAAGAGCAGCAGCATTGCCTAAGCCACCACAACCAATCACTAGCACATGGCTGTTTAGTAAGTTTTGTTGCCCTTGCTCACCGACTTCAGGTAACGCAATTTGTCGTTGATAACGAATAAACTCAAAATCACTCAGCATAGCTAGGCTCCTGCGCAACCTCTTTACCAACATTTGAAGGTTTAGGCTTCATCAATTTTTCAAAAAACTCGATCACCTTTTTGGGGTCTTCCGCTAATGTAATCGCACGAACAACCGCCAAACTCGACACCCCACAACCCCACACCTGCTCAGCTCTCGATTGGTCAATACCACCAATAGCAACCGTTGGATAACCGATGAGTTGTTCTGTGTATGGGATAGTATCAATCAGCTGTTGATACAGAGATAAACGAACTAAACCCTGAGGCTTTGATGGCATCTGTTTAGTTGTTGTTGGGAAGATGTGGCCCAGCGCAATATAGCTTGGGTTGATTTGAACAATGCGTAGCAACTCGTAATAGCCATGAGTCGATAAACCAATCTTTATACCCGCAAGGCTCAACTGTGAGAGGTTTGATTCTTCAATATCCTCTTGCCCCAAATGAACACCAAAAGCGTCATGCTTGAGTGCAAGTTGCCAGTAATCATTGATAAAAACTTGAGCGTTATACTCACGACCAAGTTCGATAGATCGTGCGACTTGTAGTTCTAAGTCCGTTTGCTTTGGGTTCTTAATACGTAGTTGGACAGTGTTGATTCCAAGCTTGAGCAATCTTTCGATCCACTCAACATCATCAACCACAGGGTATAAACCGAGGCTACTCTTACTCAACTCAGGAAAAGAAAGTGATGTCCCTTGGTTAGCCCAACCTACGCTTATGTCCAATCGTTGATCTTCAAGAACAGGGATAGGAAAGTTTTGGTAATGTGCAGGCCATGTTCCACGTGAAACATTGGACGCTGCGCGAGCTAAAACAAGTGCGTCTTCTAGTGGGAACTCCAACGCCAACAAAGTAAGTAACCAAGCAAAGTGGCCGCGATTATCTAGCTCCTGATGAGCTGTAGTGTCACTCTTGATAGCACGGCTAGCATCTAGGTATGACCAAATATCCAGTACAGCTGAATCATCTGAAATACCGATATAAATGGTATTCGGAGTTTGTGTAAAGGCATCACAAACGTCAGCTAGCGCGACTGAATTGCTGTAATCAACAACATGGTTCAGTTCTGCTAGCTGACACACCGTCAATGAATCAAGATCATGAGCGAAGCCAATAGATAACGCCTGCTGAGAATCAACGATAGAGAAGTATTGAGTTGGACTTACGCCCAACTCAACTGCATCGGTTGCCAAGCCTTGTCGCTTAGCAACCAATAGACAGTTCTGCACCTCTCCCGTTAACTCAATATTTTGAGATGGGATGAGAATCTTCACTGTCATTATTCCTCTAATTGAGCTTCTTTTGCGCCGACTGCAGGGTGGTAAAGTTCAGAGCCAGTATCACGGAACTCTTGTGATTTTTGACGCATCCCTTCCAACGGGTTATCTAGCATCTTAATCTCGATAGCCTGATCCGCGGCTACTTGTTCGGTGTCTTTCGCATACTCTCGAACTTCTTGAGAAATCTTCATCGAGCAGAATTTAGGTCCACACATTGAGCAGAAGTGAGCAACCTTGCCCGACTCTTGTGGCAGAGTTTCATCATGGAAAGAGCGCGCGGTTTCAGGATCTAAAGCTAGATTAAATTGGTCTTCCCAACGGAATTCAAAACGTGCCTTTGATAATGCATTATCTCGGATTTGTGCGCCCGGGTGCCCTTTAGCGAGGTCCGCTGCGTGTGCTGCTAGCTTGTAAGTAATCAAGCCAGTCTTCACATCTTCTTTATTTGGTAAGCCTAGGTGCTCTTTAGGGGTTACATAACAGAGCATCGCACAGCCGTACCAACCAATCATGGCCGCGCCAATACCAGAGGTAATATGGTCGTAACCAGGGGCAATATCTGTCGTCAATGGGCCTAAAGTATAGAAAGGCGCTTCATGGCAGTGCTCTAACTGCTCGTCCATATTCTCTTTAATCAGGTGCATTGGTACATGTCCAGGGCCTTCAATGATCACCTGAACGTCATATTCCCAAGCCACTTTAGTCAACTCACCTAGAGTACGTAACTCCGAGAATTGAGCCTCATCATTGGCATCCGCAATTGAGCCCGGGCGTAAACCGTCACCTAATGACAGAGCAACATCGTACTTCGCACAGATCTCACAGATCTCGCGGAAGTGGGTATAAAGGAAGCTTTCTTGATGATGAGCAAGACACCATTTCGCGATAATAGAACCACCACGAGAAACAATGCCAGTCACACGCTTAGCCGTCATCGGAACGTAGCGAAGCAACAAGCCAGCATGAATAGTGAAGTAATCAACACCCTGCTCTGCTTGTTCAATCAAGGTATCGCGCATCACTTCCCAGTTAAGGTCTTCGGCAACGCCATTCACTTTTTCAAGCGCTTGATACATAGGAACCGTACCAATTGGTACTGGGCTATTACGTAGGATCCATTCGCGAGTCTCGTGAATATTACGACCAGTAGAAAGGTCCATCACGGTATCGCCACCCCAGCGAGTCGACCATACTAGCTTCTCAACTTCTTCTTCAATCGAAGAACTTACTGAAGAGTTACCGATATTGGCGTTCACTTTCACTAAGAAGTTTCGACCAATAATCATCGGTTCTGATTCTGGGTGGTTAATGTTTGAAGGGATAATAGCTCGACCTTCAGCAACCTCTTTACGTACGAATTCAGGGGTGATCTCTTTCGGTAGGTTTGCGCCAAAATTATGGCCAGGGTGTTGATGGTTAAGCTGCTCATCAGCGAACTTCTGACGTCCCATGTTCTCACGTATGGCAATGTACTCCATTTCAGGTGTGATAATACCCTGACGAGCATAGTGCAGCTGAGTAACACATTGGTTGTCTGTTGCGCGACGAATTCTAGGCAGGTTACCGTAGCGAAGGTCGTCTAGAGTTTCATCTTCTAAACGTTCTTTGGTGTAAACAGAGCTTACGTCGTCTAACAGTTCCGTATCACCACGCTCTTCAATCCATTGCTCTCGCAACTTAGGAAGACCGCTATACAGGTCTATTTGATGTGTAGGGTCTGTGTAAACACCTGAGGTATCGTAAACTTGAATGGGTACATTAGGTTCGAATACACGCTCTTTTTTGGTACCACCAACAAGGCTATCAGCGAGTGATATTTCTCGGACAGGGACTTGAATGTCCTCTCGAGATCCTTGGATGTAAGCTTTTTTTGAGTTTGGATAGGGTTGTACGGATAAAGAATCAATGAAATTCTTCGCTTCCAGTCTTGCTTGTTTACGAGTCGACATAGCATTTTTCCTTGGCTTTTAGCCATTATTTATAGGGATAAAAATGCTTGACGGATTAGATGCTACAAGAGGGATCACGGTAAGAAATACAGTTGTGATCTGGAGATAGATCTCTAGAAGGATTCTAGTTAGATATCTACTCTTGTTCCCTTCGCAGGTATTAGCCTGATCAGGTTCAACGGATCCCGAGTTAACGGTCTCAGCCATATGGCACTCCGACAAGTTCGATCGAGTATATAAAAACGGCTTGGATAAACCAAGCCGAGTTGTTAACAAATCGTAAGAAAGTTTTAAGACTTTATCAAAAGTTGGAAGCCGATCCATGCGGCTGAAATACTGAGTACCACGTTGAGTAGCACATTGAGTCCCATCTTAAAGAAAGCGCCCTGCTGCATAAGAAGTACGTTATCCATAGAAAACGTAGAAAATGTAGTCAGTGCTCCTAGGAAACCAAGACCGATAATTTGTCTCCACGGTTCCGTCGCGACCATCTCGTTTTCAAACGCGGCGATGAGCAATCCCATAATCAAAGAGCCAATCACGTTAACGGTCAGTGTACCGTAAGGAAAACCACGTCCTAACATCACAACGCATAACTCTGAAATCAAGTAACGTGAACAAGCACCAAACGCGCCACCGATGGCGATAAAACCTAGAATAGATAACTGACCCATGAATCCTCCCAAACAATAATCCCTATATTCTAGCTTTAACGCCGATAAAAGCGAGGGTAGAAACTAAGAATGCATGCGCAAATATTAAACGTTACAGGTGTCACTTAACTTCAATGTATCCCATTAAACCCGTTTTCATGTGTTCTATAACATGACAGTGGTACATCCAGCGGCCAGGGTTATCTGCAACAAATGCAGCTTTAGCTCGGCCGTTTTTTCCAAGTAACACTGTATCGGTATGGAAAGGCTCTTCAACTTTCTTCCCATCAAGTTCCAATACAGTGAATGTATGACCGTGAATATGGATCGGGTGATGGTATTGGGTGACGTTCTTTAGATCGAATATGTAAGTCTTACCTAACTCTAAAGTCGTCAACGGTTCAGGAATATTGTCTTTGCTCATTCCTTCCCATGCTCTTTTATTAGTAAGCCAAAACTTAGGCATCGATTTCCCATCTTTAGAAACTGGTGATACCGCACCTTCCCACTCGAACACAAAATCGATCTCTTCAGCATTAGCAAGATCTAGATTAGGTACAGGGTTAAGAGGCAACAATGGCAATAAACGCCCTTCAGTAAGGGGGGAATCTACTACCTCTAACTCACATAAAGAGAAAGGAAAGCGGCCCTTCATTTGAAGAACATTAACTCGCTCGCCTACTTTGGGCGCTATCAGTCCAATATCCACGCGCATCCCTGGGCCGATTTTATGTTGAGTCAGTTTATATGGCGTCTTTACAGGATTACCATCAATGGCAATCACCCATGCCTCAGCCCCTTCGACAGCAATAGGATAAGTGATCGTATTATCGACATTCGCGATACGCAGTCGAGTCGTTGCATGCTGCTTTAATTGGTATACAGGTTCATGAACACCATTGACGCTACTCCACTCTCCTTGAGTACCCATACGAGCACTTAGTCGTGGAATCATTAAGTCTTTCCATTGACCTTGCTTGTCGATATGCCAATGCTTAAGCATCAGTGCGTGTTCTTCATCAAACTGTACTGGGATGCTCTCCTCAACGATAATTAGACCAACCAAGCCCATACCAAGCTGTTTAACACTGTTCATATGTGGGTGATACCAAAACGTACCAGCATCTGGTGGCGTAAATTCATAAATGAATGTTTCACCAGGCATGATCGGTGGTTGACTTAAGAAGGGAACACCGTCCATTTCGATAGGAATTCTTAAACCATGCCAATGAATAGTCGTCGGCTCTGATAGCTTATTCGTAAAACGAATTGTGAGCTTTTCACCTTGTCGACATCGAATTGTCGGAGCAGGGGTCTGCCCATTAAAGGCTAAAACATTGGTATTAAATCCCGTCACCAACTCAGCTGTTGAAGGTTCTGCAGTTAAGTCATAAACATACTTTCCTTGCTCATCAACTGACCGGTTAATTGAGCAAGCGGGTAGAACAGTGAGTGCTGATATAGCGAGAGATGATTGAATAAACTTACGACGGGAGATATCCATATTTGTTGCCTTTTAGTAATAACGACCAAAATGTAACAAAATATTGAGAATAATTCTCATAAAGAAGTGGGGATTGTGCTGTTGATTGTTTATAAAAGAGGCTGGGATAAGTAAGCACTTACACTTTTAAGGCTAGGTTTCATTAAAAGCAGGAATTATCGACTAAAAATCGAACAAATATAAAGTAAAAAAACAGAGCTTCTGCTGAGGCATTGATATGGCAGGGTGGAGGTTTCTACTCCCAACACACCCTATTTTGGTAAGTCGGAGAATCCGCTGCTTTGCTAATGGCGTATATTAGATTCAGAAAGCAAAAAGGCTCTAGCATTTCGGCTAGAGCCTTAAATATGGCAGGGGTGGAGAGATTCGAACTCCCAACACGCGGATTTGGAATCCGCTGCTCTGCCAATTGGAGCTACACC
>NZ_JANVFC010000032.1:0-37081 GCF_025195005.1 Vibrio sp. NC2 | reverse complement strand
GAGTGCGCTTAATGTAGTGTTTATTTGGAATGGTCATCATTAGTCCTCAATGTGTAAACACATTTCAGGACGGGACACGGATATAAATGCTCAAAGCCCACTCTTCGGAGTGGGCTTTTTTATGTCTGTCATCTGGTGTCGGTTAAATAGTGAAAATCTGGTGATGGCTAAATGATGAAAAATTGGAATAGGTTACAATCTTGTGTTTCGTTGTTGATTGTTTGCTCACGGTGGTAAGTTGTCGCTTCACGAGAATTTAAGGCGTTGGGTATATGGAAATCACTCTAGAAATATTGGCTATCTTGTTTGTAGTTGCAACGGCGGCAGGCTTTATTGATGCAATGGCTGGCGGCGGTGGATTATTGACTCTACCAGCATTGCTAGCGGCAGGAGTACCACCAACGCAGGCACTGGCCACCAATAAACTTCAAAGTTCTTTTGGCAGCTTCTCCGCCAGTTGGTATTTCGTACGCAACGGTATCGTGAACATAAAAGAGATGCGTCTTGCCATTCTCTGTACCTTTATCGGTTCTGCGATTGGTGCTGAGTTAGTGCAGCATATTGATGCGAGCTTATTGACGAGCATGATCCCCTTACTGCTTATCGCCATCTCTCTCTATTTCCTATTAGCACCCCAAACCAGAGCGTCTGAAGGTAAGCAAAAGATGTCTGAAGCCGTGTTTGCTTTGTGCATTGGTGGCGGTGTTGGTTTCTACGATGGCTTCTTTGGCCCAGGAACGGGTTCTATTTTCACGGTCTGTTTTGTCGCTATCGGCCATTTCTCTTTAGTGGATGCCACGGCACGTACTAAGGTTCTTAATTTCACTTCGAATATCGCAGCTTTAATCTTCTTTATTTTGGCTGGTTTACCCATTTGGGAATTAGGCTTAGTGATGGCGGTTGGTGGCTTTATGGGCGCTCAGCTTGGCGCTAAAGTAGTGGTGACAAAAGGGCAGAAATGGATTCGCCCTCTTGTGATCGTGATGTCGATGTTAATGGCGTCTAAACTGCTTTGGGAACAGCATCAACAATGGATTCTATCAGTATTTTAACTCGTGGAGACTGATAGCTGTTCGGCCTTACACAGATATGAATCGGTCGAATCAATCCCTTCAATTCGGCAAAACTAAACAGGTATTGAGGTTCAATATTGAGTGTTTTCACGATAGATAGCGGGATCAACGCTGGCCCTGTCCCACCCAGTGCTAACTGGGCTGCTGCGGTGTAGGCATCCATCTCCATCAAGGGTTTGATGCCGAACTTTTCAAGCACAGATAACTGATATGAGTTTGCCGGATTGGTCATGTCGTTAGTGATGACCATTGGAGGAAGCTCCGTTAACGGCGACTTACTCACTATGTAAAAAGGCTCATCAAACAGATGGAATGTCATTAACCCATGATGCGGTGGCAGTAAACCAGCACACAATCCTAAGGTCGCCTTGCCAGATTGCACTCGCTCTATGATTCTTGGGGTATGGTTAGTGGTAATGGTGATGTATTTATCTTGCTGGATAAATTGGCCCATCATCTCACCTAGATAACCCGCGATCAGCGACTTAGAGCTATCTAAGGTGATGAGAGTGGTATCTTCCAACTCTTGCTGCTCATAAATAAGACCACGAAGCTCATTGAATGCAGGGCCGATACTCTCGATTAATGCAATCGCATCTGGCGTCAGTTTGATCTGTCGACCACTCGGTTCTATGAGTTTCTTGCCTAACTTCTTCTCTAAATTAGCAATCCGTTTGCTGACCGCTGATTGGCTGATATAAAGCAAACTGCCGGTGCGGCTCATGGTTTTTGCTTTACTTAAAACCAATAGAGTTTCGATTCCTTCGAGTAGCATTGGGTTATATTCATGAAAGTTGGGAATGATTAAACCAAGTTACCTCAAACGCCATTCATTCTCTAGTCTGAGCACATAGATATCAGACAAGCTAGGGGTTTTGACGTTAGCTCGTTAATTAGGAAATTAGCTCGTTAGGTTTTCTTAACTAGACTCGCGATGCGTTGGCCAAAATAGAAAGCGGTTTTAAGATCATTACTATTGATGTGATTATTGGTGCTCTCTGCCGTCTGATCATCACTGGCGACCAAACCAATACTTGAACCTGTGCGATTCAAACCTAAATCATCAATATGCTTTGAGATATCAAGCCCTGCCCAAATCATGCCATGCTGACAAGCCAGAGTGAAAAAGCTCAGTAGGGTTTGCTGTTGTTCACCGTTAAGGCTACCACCAGTGGTAAAGCCTGCTGCGAGTTTATTTCGCCACGCTTTCTTACAGTAGCTATCACTGCTCGCATCCATGAAGCTCTTAAATTGAGCGGCTGGTGAGCCCATATAGGTTGGCGCACCAAAGATAATCGCATCACAATTGTCTAATGCGCTGAGCTTATCGTCATTGTCATATCTTCCTTCGACTATTTCAGAAGATAGCACTTCGACAAGGAGTACTGAGTTAGGTTGTTGAGTGTTAATGCCTTCAGCAATTGTTTCAGCAACTTGCTTAGTTGCTCCATTTTTAGAGAAGAAAACAATGCCCACTTTACCAATACTCATCTTGAACTCCCTTTTTCCAGTGTTAGTAAATAAAATTATTTATAAAGCTATTTGTTTATTAATATAGCCTGTGAACTATATAAGTAAACAAAAAAACATTACTAACCTAATGGTGAATGAGTTAATGAGCTAACTAGAGTGTTAGGAAAGGAGGGGATCTTTGAATAATGGAAATAGAGGGGATAAGTACTTTGAAAGCGAATTAAAAAAGGCTCCTTTGCGGAGCCTCTTAGTCATCGTTCTATCTATTTGATAGCGAAGGTTGGCAATGACAAGTGCCAGCGAATAGCGCCAAGCCTAATCAATAGTGTTGTGAACACACCGGCTAAAAATGCGGTTTCTGAATCGTGCCCCATGAGAATCGCCATGGTATGGAAAGCACCACCAATGATACAAGCTGTGGCGTAGACTTCACTTCTTAAGATCATCGGCACTTCACGGGCAAGCACGTCACGGATAATACCGCCACCACAGCCTGTGATAACACCCATGATAATAGCCACTAATGCCGAGTCTTGATAATTCAGCGCTTTCTCAACACCAATGCCAACAAATACGGCTAAGCCTATCGCATCACATACCGGCAATATCCACCAAGCCAGACGTTTAGGACGTCTTACAATAATCATGGTCAGCAAACAGGTAGTGATAATGACCCAAAGGTAGGTGGTATCGGTGATCCAAAACACGGGAGTCGCACCCAATGCCATGTCACGGATAGTGCCGCCGCCAATCGCGGTCACGCTGCCTAGAACGGCTACGCCAAAGGGGTCCATCTTAAGACGGCCAGCGACAAATACGCCTGAGACAGCAAAAATGGCAGTGCCAAATAAATCGATAATATAAAGCAGCATGGAGTCCATGATACTGGTGCTCTTATAGTTAAAATTGTAGGGACAGGTCGGTGGCGAATTGTACGAAAAAATGCAGCAAATAGTTAGTGATTTTGCCTAGCTCTATCGAAGAAATCGCATACTTGTTGGATCGCTTTCAAAGTTCTCGTTGTCGGGCGATTAATCCAGTCAGAATTGAGTGACCAAATCTGATTTTGAGCGACTGCTGGGATCTCGTCCTCCCAAGTTTGCCACATGGTTCCATTCTCAATTGCATGCTGAGAAGTGAAGATCACTTGCGGTTTCCTTAATACAACTTGTTCAATACCAACTTGAGGATAAGGGGAAGCACTGTCTTCGAAAATATTCTGGCCGCCACAAAACTCAAACACCTCACTTGGCCAGTGCCCTTGAGCGACGGTGATGATCGGCTTCTCACTTAGCTGATAAAAGTAGTTTACGGGCTCAGCATCTTTATATTTTAGTCTCAATGCGTTGAGTTGTTCTTTGTATTGCTTGGCATTGTTTTTCCCAATACTCGGATCACTGGAGTATTGGCTGAGTTGTTCAATATTGGTCGCAATGCTGTCTAGGCTTTTGGTTTTCGAGTAGTAAATATTAAACCCAAATTGCTCTAGTTTCGCGAGCTCTCTGGGCGGGTTTCCCGCTGGCCACGCAAGAATTAAATCAGGTTGCAGTGCGATGATCTTCTCAACCTTGATTCCTTGATAGTTTGCCACTTTTTCAAGCTGGTCTGCTTGTGGTGGGTAATCACTCCTCTCACTTACCGCAACAAGGTTATCACCTAAACCAGCACTGTACGCGAGTTCAGTGGCGTGAGGAGCAAGGCTTACTACGCGTTGAGCTGGCTGTACTTTTTCTGGAGTCAACGATGTTTCTTCCGCAAATGATAAAGGCAGCCATAAGCTGGAAGACAAAAGAGTAAGGCTTGTAACAAGTGCTGAAGGTTTCACTCTAAATCCCTTGGTGAACAAATAGTAATATTAGGCTTTGTAAAAATATCCAGATAGCAATACGACCAAACAGCAGCTTCTGAACCTGAGATAGATGCAGAGCTGATGGGGCGATTCTTCCACCCAATTTTGCGCGAATGGCTTTGGTGTTGTTGTAAATAGCAGGGCCACCCAATGATAATTCCAGCTTGTTGCCAACGGCCGTGATCAACCAAGCAGGCCCAGGCAGTGGCCAAGAACGGCTTTGGGCAAGCATCATCTTGAATGTGTGCATTGCTTTATCACCACATACGATCATCAAAGCGAACAAACGCATCGGTATGAATTCTAGGATAGCGACTATCTTGATAGCCGTTGAGCCGAACGGAGAAAATTGCTTGCGACTTGGCGACCAAGCTCGAGCTAACTCGACTACAAGGCGATACATTAAAGCCGCAATTCCACCACCAATGGCGTACCAGAATAAAACACATACCACATTGCGAGCGTAACCCATGATGATGGTTTCAGCAGCGGCTTTGCCCAGCCCAAGTGATGACAGTGATTCGGTTTGACGATTTACAACCGGAGCCAGTAACTGACGAGCCGTGGCTTTATCTTCTCGGCCAAGAGCTTTGATCAGCTGATTTGCTAGCTTTTCATTATTGCGCCAATCAATCGCCAGCAATAACAGCGCTAATTCAAACAGTTGAGATTGCCAAACCAATGGTTGCAGTGCCAATAGAATTATCAGAGTCGGCAGTACCATTACGCCCCAGGCTAATGTGCCCGAGATTAAGCTTTGGGAATAGTTTTGGTTGTTATTAACCTTGCTTGCTAAAAGCTCAGCAAACTTATGCCATAAGGTCGTAGGGTGTGCGGCATGGGGGATAGGTAAAATCAAATGAAAAAGCAGTGCTCCCCACATTACAAGGAGCACGCCATTTGCAAATACCTGATCAAACAGTGTTTGCATGTCTAGTCGCTTACTTTAGTAGGGCAACCATCTTGATAACCATTTCTGAAGAGCTTTGAGCTGCTAGTGGCAGGAACTCTTCGAAGCTCATTGGTGATTCTTTGTCTGCAACGTCAGAGATTGCACGAACAACCACGAATGGTACTTGGAATTGGTGACAAGCTTGAGCGATAGCCGATGCTTCCATCTCTACAGCAACCACTGATGGGAAGTGCTTGCGGATGAACTCTTGGCGTTCTGCTGTGCAAACAAATGCGTCGCCAGTACAGATAAGACCGCGAACAGCGTGCTTATCTTCCATTTGCGCTAGTGCTTGTTCAGCAACAGCCATCAATTTGTCGTCCGCTTTGAACGCTGCAGGTTGACCTGCCATTTGGCCGATTTCGTAACCAAAAGCTGTAACATCTGCATCGTGGTGACGAACTTCAGTTGAGATAACCACATCGCCAAGGTTCAGTGTTGAATCAAAACCGCCAGCAGAGCCCGTGTTCAGTACTACGTCTGGTTGGTATTCGCTTAGTAGGATTGAAGTACCCACTGCAGCGGCTACTTTACCAATGCCTGATTGAAGCAAAACAACGTCAACACCATTTATCTGACCAGAGAAAAAGGTACAACCGCCTTTATTAACTTCAGTAATGTCTGAAATTGCTGCCTTTAGGATCGCAACTTCTTGCTCCATTGCGCCAATGATGCCGATTTTCATGTGTAGTCTCTTAATAAATAATATTTAAACAGTAGAGCGAAATTGTAGCATGGATAAGAAGTGTCGAGCGACTGCCCAGAGGCACTTCTCATCCGAATAGCAGCGATTTATCTGCGTATTCTTTTATCTATTTGATCAGGCCTTCGCTTTTTAAGCTAGCGCGAAGTTGTTCAGCACGCTTTCGGTTTACGCCAAAATCAGAGTGACCAGTACGAGACTCTGAACGCACGATCAGTTTGCCATCAGTGATCTTAAGTTCTAAGTCATCGACAAAGCGCATGATGCGAGAAGTACATTCAACACGCAGGTAATCTTCTGTTTTACTCGCGGTTTTCGATCCCGGTAAGGTTAGCGCAACCTGCTCAATCGCATCTAAGTTTGCTGAATCTGATAACTCAAACGCGGCCAATGCATGCTGTTCACGGTCATCTTGAGTTGATACGCAGTTTGGTTTGTCTCCACAAGGTGATGAAGTTCTGTCTTTCATGTCCGTGATTCCTTGGCTACAAGCGGTTAAGGTCAAAAGAGATAGAGAAAGGAGAGCGGCTTTTTTCATAGTGTTTCCTATGGCGTTGTTTTAATTGTAATTATAGGTATTGGCTTGTTTGCGATTGTTTTACGTATTTTCGATATGCTTGTGATAAACGCATTTAATTCAAAAAAGGATCCATCATTGGATCCTTTTTTTATAGTAACGGCCTGAGTAATAAAGGAAACCTTATACTAGGGCGTGTTGACCTTTCGTGGTTAAATTTTGTTCGAGATAAAAGCGTTTTAATCGCGGCGAGGGGGAAGTAGCCTAGTCAATCTAAGCAAATCTCCCTCAACAAAGAGTAAAACGCTTTTAGCCGAACCCTTCGGGCAGCGTTTGCTGGTCATTTCTACTACGTTATCGGCTTCTCATGTAGGCTAGCTACACATCGACGCCTCTGCCTTGTATAAATGCCCAGCAACTCGCTGCAAAAATCAGCTCGAAAGATCAACACGCCCTGGTCACACTTCTAGGTAATCCAATATCCCTTCCGCGGCTTTACGGCCTTCATCGATAGCGGTCACCACTAAGTCAGATCCTCGAACCGCATCACCACCTGCAAAGATCTTACTGTTGGTGGTTTGGTATTGAAATTCTTGTTTACCGGGAGCCTTGATGCGACCCCATTGGTCGAGCTCTACACCGAATGGTTCTAGCCACTCCATTGCATGAGGTTGGAAACCAAATGCCATGATAACGGCGTCTGCTTCAAGAACATGCTCACTGCCTTCTACGGGTTCTGGGCGACGACGACCTGCGTCATCGGGTTCACCTAGCGCCGTTTTCACCACTTTGACGCCAGTAACATGACCAGATGAATCGGTTTCCAATGCTAATGGCTGAAGGTTGAACATGAACTTCACGCCTTCTTCTTTTGCATTCTTCACCTCACGGCGAGAGCCAGGCATGTTGGCTTCATCTCGGCGATAAGCACAAACAACGTTAGCTGCATGCTGACGAATAGACGTTCGCACACAGTCCATCGCGGTATCACCGCCACCAAGCACAACCACTTTTTTGCCCTTCATGTCGATAAACGGCGTTGGGTTATCCAGTTCCATGACCTTGTAGGTATTGGAAACAAGGAAGGGTAGGGCATCATAAACGCCCGGTGCTTCTTCGTTGTCTAACCCAGCGCGCATGTTTTTATAAGTACCGACCCCTAAGAAAACGGCATCATAATCATCAACAAGTTGTTGAAGCTGAACGTCTTTACCGACTTCGGTATTCATCTTAAACTCGACACCCATACCACTAAAGATACGGCGGCGGTTTTCCATGATGCCTTTCTCGAGTTTGAACGATGGGATACCAAACGTGAGCAGGCCACCGATCTCCGGGTAGCGGTCAAATACCACGGCCTTCACACCGTTTCGAACTAAGATATCAGCTGCAGCAAGACCAGCGGGACCTGCGCCAATGATCGCGACCTTTTTGTCGGTCCATTCAACGTGAGACATGTCTGGTTTCCAGCCCATCTCAAACGCTTTGTCATTGATGTATTTTTCAATGTTGCCGATGGTTACTGCGCCGAAATCGTCGTTGAGCGTACAAGAGCCTTCACATAGACGATCTTGAGGACAAACTCGTCCGCAAACCTCAGGCAAGCTGTTGGTTTGATGGGACAGTTCAGCCGCTTCGATAATGCGCCCCTCATTGGCAAGTTTGAGCCATTGAGGGATGTAGTTATGGACTGGGCACTTCCATTCACAGTAGGGGTTACCACAGTCTAAACAGCGGTCGGCTTGTGCCTTAGCTTGTTGCTTCGTGAAAGGTTCGTAGATCTCTACAAACTCAATCTTACGTATCTTGATTGGTTTCTTCGCTGGGTCTACGCGATTCACATCAATAAATTGGTATACATTCTGGCTCATGATTGGCTCCTTCCAATTATTGCGCTTGAACACGAAGTTCAGCAGAGCTGCGGCTTTGGTGACCGAGCAAGGTGTTGAGATCCGCCGTCTTCGGCTTCACTAGGTAGAACTTTGGAATCCATTCATCAAAGTTCGCCAGAATAGCTTCAGCGTGTACTGAGCCAGTCTCTTCTAAGTGCTCCGCAATCAAGCCGCGCAGGTGTTCTTGGTGGATAAATAGGTCCGACAAAGAAAGTGCTTCGACCGACTCGTTGTTTACACGGCCTTGGAAGTCTTCATTCTTATCCATCACATAAGCAAACCCACCTGTCATACCGGCGCCGAAGTTCACTCCGGTTGCGCCAAGAATGGCAACAATACCACCGGTCATGTATTCACAGGCATTGTCACCTGCACCTTCAATTACGGCAACGGTGCCTGAGTTACGCACGCCAAATCGTTCGCCTGCAGTACCTGCTGCAAATAGCTTGCCTCCGGTCGCACCATACAAACAAGTGTTACCGATGATGGTCGCTTCGTTACAAACAAATGCAGTGCCTTGGTGAGGTTTGATAACCACCTTACCGCCCGCCATGCCTTTGCCGACATAGTCATTGGCATCACCCGTCAGATACAGCTCAACGCCGCCAGCGTTCCAAACCGCAAAGGATTGGCCTGCTGTGCCATCGAGGTACAACTTAATTGGTGAGCCTGCCATGCCTTGGTTACCGTAGCGTTTCGCTATTTCACCAGAGATACGAGCGCCAATCGAGCGATCGGTGTTGATTACGTTGTAGTAAAGGCTGGTGGATTGACGTTTCTCAATCGCATCAATGGCATCATCAAGGATCTGTTGGTTGAGTTGCGCTTTATCAAATGGTGCGTTTGGCTCGGTCCAAAACAGTGGGTGACCTTCTGGAGATACCGGAGCTTCGAGTATTGAAGAGAGATCAAGCTTGCTCTGTTTCGCCGTGAGGCCTTGAACGGCTTCAAGGAGATCCGTGCGACCAATCAGGTCTGTGAGCTTTTCGACGCCAAGTTCTGCAAGGTACTGGCGAACTTCGTCGGCTAGGCCGGTAAAGTAGTTCACTACCATGTCTGGCAGGCCTTTGAAGTATTCACGGCGTAGTGTTTCATCTTGAGTCGCAACGCCCGTTGCACAGTTGTTGAGGTGACAAATTCGTAAGAACTTACACCCCATCGCGACCATTGGCGCAGTACCAAAACCAAAGCTTTCAGCACCGAGAATCGCGCCCTTGATAACATCGAGTCCGGTTTTTAAACCCCCATCGACTTGCAAGCGGATCTTATGGCGTAGGCCGTTGGCCACCAGTGCTTGTTGAGTTTCCGCTAAGCCAAGCTCCCAAGGGCAACCTGCGTATTTTACCGAGGTCAATGGACTTGCCGCGGTACCACCGTCGTAGCCAGAAATCGTAATCAGGTCGGCATAGGCTTTCGCCACACCAGTAGCAATGGTGCCCACACCCGGTTCCGATACTAACTTCACTGAAACCAAGGCTTTAGGGTTCACTTGCTTAAGGTCGAAAATAAGCTGCGCCAGATCCTCGATAGAATAAATATCGTGGTGCGGAGGAGGGGAGATCAGTGTCACGCCTTGAACTGAGTATCTCAGTTTGGCAATTTCTGCGGTGACTTTATGGCCCGGTAGTTGACCGCCTTCGCCTGGCTTCGCACCTTGTGCAACTTTGATTTGCAGAACATCCGCATTGGTTAAGTAATGTGGCGTCACACCAAAGCGACCGGAAGCTATCTGCTTGATGCGAGAATTACGATCAGTACCAAAGCGTCGTGGATCTTCACCACCTTCACCAGAGTTGGAGTAGCCTCCTAATCGGTTCATCGCCATGGCCAGTGCTTCATGAGCTTCAGGGCTTAAGGCACCAATCGACATCGCTGCAGAGTCGAAGCGTTTAAAGAGATCACTGCTCGGCTCGACTTTTTCTAATGCTAGAGGTTGAGCTGCTTTTTTAAGGCTCATTAAGTCACGCAACATGGCAGCAGGACGAGCATTAACTTGCTTCGCAAAAGATTGATAATCTGATGTTTCGCCTGTCTTTACGGCGGTTTGTAAGGTACTGACTACGTCTGGGTTGTAGGCGTGGTATTCGCCGCCATGTACGTATTTGAGCAAGCCACCATGTTCCAGTGGTTTACGTTTAGTCCATGCTTTACGAGATAGGTTATAGATATCTTGCTGGAAGTCGCTAAAGCTAGCGCCTTGGATACGAGTCGTTACGCCTCGGAAACACAAGTCAACGACATCGGTATGTAAACCGACCGCCTCAAATAACTGCGAGCAGCGATAAGAAGCAATCGTCGAGATACCCATCTTCGACATGATCTTATACAGACCTTTGTTGATGCCGTTTTGGTAATTTTGTAATGCAGTGCGGTAGTCTTTATTTAATGAACCATCGTCCAACATTTTGCCCAATGCTTCATAAGCGAGATAGGGATAAACTGCGGTTGCACCGAAGCCAAGCAGAACTGCAAATTGGTGCGGATCACGTGCGGTTGCTGTCTCAACCACGATGTTAGCATCACAACGTAGGTTGTTGTCAGCAAGTCGGGTTTGCACCGCACCGACAGCCATCGCTGCTGGAACCGGGAGCTTGCCTTTCTCTAAGTGCTTGTCTGAAAGTACAATCAAAACAGCACCATCACGGACCTCCTGCACCGCACGATCACACAAGTCATTAATGGCTTGTTCGAGATCTTTATCAGCAGGATCATAGTGCATGCTAAGAATCGCGTGGCCATAGTGTTTTTGATTTAACTGCAGAAGTTGCTGCATGTCAGAGTAGACCAGAACTGGCGAATTAAATGTCACACGGTAGGCGTGACCGTCTGTTTCGCAGAACACGTTCATCTCTTGGCCGATACTGGTGGCTAAAGACATAACATGCTTTTCACGCAGTGGATCAATCGGTGGGTTGGTGACCTGTGCAAACATTTGACGGAAATAGTCAGTGACGAGACGTTCTTTCGAAGAGAGAACAGCCATCGGCGTATCATCGCCCATCGAGCCTACGGCCTCTTGTCCCATATCACCAAGCACACGCAGTACTTGGTCCGACTCTTCGTTGCTCATCGCAAACTGTTTTTGGTAGGTCTTGAGCGTGTCATCGTCAAAGCTGCGCTTACCGACTTGCTCATCGGGCAGATCGGAAAACGGTGTGAGTTTGTGAACGTTCTTTTCCATCCACTCTTTATAGGGATGGCGACCTTTAAGGTCATTATCGATCTCGTTAGATTGCCACAGTTTACCGCGGCGCGTATCTATGACGAGTAGTTCACCCGGGCCGACACGCCCTTTCTCTGCCACTTCGTCTGGCGCGTAATTCCAGATGCCCACTTCAGAGGCCAGCGTGATCAGATTGTCTTTGGTAATCACATAACGCGCAGGGCGTAAGCCGTTTCTATCTAGGTTACACGCAGCGTAACGACCGTCAGAAAGGACGATACCTGCAGGGCCATCCCACGGTTCCATGTGCTTGGAGTTGAAGTCGTAGAATGCACGCAGATCGGGATCCATGTCTGGGTGGTTTTGCCAAGCGGGCGGCACGAGCATACGCATCGCTCGGAATACATCCATACCACCGGCAAGGAACAGGTCGAGCATGTTATCTAGGCTTGATGAATCTGAGCCTGTCTCATTCACAAAGGGTGCGGCCGTTTGTAAATCGGGCAGCAGTGGTGAAGAGAATTTATAGGCACGAGCTTTAGCCCACTGACGGTTACCTTCGATGGTATTGATCTCACCATTGTGCGCCAAATAGCGGAATGGCTGAGCCAGTGGCCAACGCGGCTGAGTATTGGTTGAGAAGCGCTGGTGGAACAGGCATATCGCCGATTCCATACGTAAGTCAGCAAGATCGAGGTAAAATCGTGGAAGATCGGCCGGCATACACAAGCCTTTGTAAACCATGACTTGTGTCGAAAGGCTACAAATATAGAAATCTTTGTCTTCTGTTATCTGCTTTTCAATTCGACGACGAGCGATGTAAAGGCGTCGTTCAATATCGCGTTCACGCCACCCTGCAGGTGCTGAGATAAACACTTGCTGAATATTAGGAACGGAATCTTTTGCGATTGGACCTAATACGTCGGTGTTGGTCGGCACGACACGCCAACCTGCAACGGTTAACGTTTCTTGAGCGAGCTCTTTATTGACGATGTCTTGCGCGGATTGCGCTTTGATTGGGTCTTGGCTGAAGAAAATCATGCCGACAGCGTATTGCTTGCCGAGCTTGAAGTTATTCTCTTCTGCAATAATTCTGAGATAAGAGTCTGGCTTCTGTAGCAATAAGCCACAGCCATCTCCTGTTTTACCATCCGCAGCAATACCACCACGGTGTGTCATGCGATCGAGGGCTGAAATAGCAGTTCGTACCAACTTATGACTCGGTTGGCCTTCCATTTGCGCTATTAAACCAAATCCACAGTTGTCTTTTTCAAGACTAGGATCATATAGAGCCATTGCAATTCTCCCTTTTGCTTCTCTGTCATCCAGACAGTAAATGACTAACTATTCATATACTTGTTATTTTTTATAAGCTTATAGTTTGTCTTTAGCTAGTTAAAACGTTATTGGTTGTGTTAACAAAACCGATTGGTTTTATTTTCACCAGCTTTACAACGTATAGCTAATTGTGTTTAAGGTCAAGTTCATGGTTAATTATCATGCGTAAACGCGATTAACCACGTAATAATCTAAAATAGTAGAATGATATCAAAGGGATATAAAAGGTAGATGTTAATGGGATTTAACATGTGCAACGAAGGGAATGTCGCAGGAGCCGTAAGGCAGATAGAAAAAAGGCTAGCATCGAGTGCTAGCCAAACATAAAAGTTAGGAAGGGTGTTGCTTTTCCTCTAGGCTAACGTCATCGACGTTAGCCCGAGAAATATTATGCGGAAAGCATGAGTGAATCAGCTTTCGCTTCTAAGTTTGAGTTACCCATTAAGAAGTCATCAATGGCAATTGCACATTCACGACCTTCATTAATACAACGTACAACCAGAGACTGGCCAGTACGCATATCACCAGCAGCGAAAACGCCTTTCTGGTTCGTCGCAAAACCTTCAGAAGCGACGTTACCGCGCTCGTCCAGTTTAATGTCTAGTTGAGCAAGCACGCCTGTTGGCTCTGGGTGTAAGAAGCCCATTGCAAGGAATGCCATGTCACATGGAATAACACGTTCAGAGTTCGCTACTTCATCAAAACCTGGACGTTCGCCTGGTTTTGCGTCTTGCCAAACGATGTCAGCGATACGTAGACCCGTTACTTGACCTTGATCGTCGCTAATGAACTCTTTGGTTAAGATGTTCCAATGACGTTCACAACCTTCTTCGTGAGAAGTGGTGGTTTTCATGATCATTGGGTATTGAGGCCAAGGCATATTTGCAGGGCGTTTTTCTGGTGGGATCGGCATGATCTCAACTTGAGTAATGCTTGCTGCTTTATGACGGTTTGATGTGCCTACACAGTCAGAGCCCGTATCACCACCACCGATAACCACAATGTGCTTATCTTTAGCGTGAAGCTCTTCTGTCTTAAGATCTAAGTCGTTGGCACGGCGATTATTTTGACCAAGGAATTCCATGGCAAAATGAACGCCTTTAAGCTCACGACCTGGGATTGGTAAGTCGCGTGGAACCGTAGAACCACCCGTTAGCAATACCACATCAAACTCTTGGCGTAACTGTTGAGCATTAACATCAACACCGATGTGTTGGTTAACTTTAAATTCAACGCCAGCTTCAGCCATTAGGTTGATCTTACGATCAATCACGTCCATACCCAGTTTGAAATCTGGGATACCGAAGCGAAGTAGACCACCCACTTTCTCGTCACGTTCAAATACCGTTACCGAGTGACCGGCACTGTTTAGCTGCTCAGCTGCGGCTAAGCCTGCTGGGCCTGAACCGATAACTGCGACAGTTTTCCCTGTGCGAGATCGTGGTGTTTTAGGCTTTGCGTACCCTTCACGGTACGCAGTTTCTACAATCGTTTTCTCGATATTACAGATAGTGATTGGGTCTTGGTTGATGCCAAGAACACAGGCACTTTCACAAGGAGCAGGACAAACACGACCTGTAAACTCAGGGAAGTTATTGGTAGAGCTAAGAATGTTCCAAGCCTCTTCCCAGCTGTCGCGATAAACCGCGTCATTGAATTCTGGGATGATGTTACCAATCGGACAGCCGTTGTGACAGAAAGGTACGCCACAGTCCATACAACGAGATGCTTGAGTATTGATCTTTTCACCAAACTCTTCGTTAAGTACGAACTCTTTGTTGTCTTCAATTCGAACTGACGGGTCGAGCTTCTTTGGAAGCTCACGACCGTGTTCTAAAAATCCAGTAGGCTTACCCATTATACTGCCTCCACTTCTTCCGTTTGTGCCTGTTGTGCTTCAGCTTTACGCTTTTGAAGAACCGCTTTGTAGTCGCGTGGCATTACTTTAACTAGCGATGCAACACTTGCTTCAAAGTTGTCTAGGAAAGACTGAGCAACTTCACTTCCTGTGAATTCAACATGCTTAGTTAGCATATCTAGTAGAAGATCTTTATCTTCTTGTTCAATTGGATCTAGGTCTACAAGTTCTGCGTTGAGCTTAGTCTCGAAGTCACCTGCTTTATCCCAAACATAAGCGACACCGCCACTCATACCTGCAGCAAAGTTACGACCCGTTGAACCAAGGATAATTGCCGCGCCGCCAGTCATGTATTCACAACCGTGGTCACCAACACCCTCAACAACAACCTTCGCACCAGAGTTACGAACACAGAAACGTTCGCCAGCCATACCGCGAATGAAAGATTCACCAGAGGTTGCACCGTAGAAACATACGTTACCAACCACGATGTTATCTTCAGCAACGATAGTAGATCTTGCATCTGGGTACAGTACCAACGTACCGCCAGACAGACCTTTACCCCAGTAATCGTTCGCGTCGCCTTCTACTTCGAACTTAACGCCTTTCGCAAGGAACGCACCGAAAGATTGACCAGCACTACCGTGGAACTTAACGTTCATTGGCTGTGGTAAACCTTGGTCTTTGTAAACCTTCGAGATTTCGTTCGACAGCATCGTGCCTGCTGAACGGTCCGTGTTGATGATAGGGAACTGAGCGGTAACCGCTTCACCTTTCTCAAGCGCTGGGATTGCAGCCTGAATCAACTTACGGTCTAGAACGTCTTCAAGATTATGATTCTGTGTTGTCTGGTTGTAGATACCATCTTCTGCACGAGCCTGCTCAATGTGCAGTACCGGTGTTAGATCTAGGTTCTTGTACTTCCAGTGACCGATGTCATCACGAACTTTAAGTTTGTGCGATTGACCAACCATCTCATCAATAGAGCGGAAGCCAAGTTCAGCCATTACTTCACGTAGACCTTCAGCCATGTATTGGAAGAAAGTGACTACGTCTTCTACGCGGCCGTCGAAACGCTCACGAAGAGTTTTGTTCTGTGTTGCGATACCAACAGGACATGTATTCTTGTGACACTTACGCATCATGATACAGCCTTCAACAACTAGAGCAGCTGTTGCTACGCCCCATTCTTCAGCGCCAAGTAACGTTGCGACTGCAAGGTCACGTGGTGTTTTCATCTGACCATCAGACTGAACAACGATACGGTTACGTAGGCCGTTTTTCAGCAGTGTCTGGTGCGTTTCCGCTAGACCTAGCTCCCAAGGCAGGCCTGTGTGACGGATAGAAGACATCGGAGATGCACCCGTACCACCATCAAAACCTGCGATAAGTACTACGTCAGCTTTCGCTTTTGCTACACCTGATGCAATCGTACCTACGCCAGCTTCTGATACTAGCTTCACGTTGACACGGCCGTTACGGTTCGCGTTTTTCAGATCGTAGATCAGCTGAGCCAAATCTTCGATTGAGTAGATATCGTGGTGCGGTGGTGGAGAGATAAGACCTACGCCCGGAGTCGAGTGACGCGTTGCGCCGATCCAGTCATCAACCTTATCACCAGGTAGTTGACCACCTTCGCCAGGTTTCGCACCTT
The DNA here is from genome assembly GCF_025195005.1 of Vibrio sp. NC2. Lineage (NCBI taxonomy): Bacteria > Pseudomonadati > Pseudomonadota > Gammaproteobacteria > Vibrionales > Vibrionaceae > Vibrio > Vibrio sp. NC2. The sequence goes on along the minus strand of NZ_JANVFC010000032.1, from coordinate 20,609 downwards.
GAGCCATCTTGATTTGCAGCTCATCAGCGTTAGATAGGTAGTAAGACGTTACACCAAAGCGACCAGAAGCCACCTGTTTGATTGCTGAACGTTCCCAGTCGCCATTTTCTTTACGCTCGAAACGTGCTGGATCTTCACCACCTTCGCCTGAGTTTGATTTCGCGCCAATGCGGTTCATCGCGACAGCCAGTGTTGAGTGAGCCTCATGCGAGATTGAACCGAAGCTCATTGCGCCTGTTGCGAAACGCTTAAGGATTTTCTCAATAGGTTCTACTTCTGCTAGAGGAATAGAGCCTGCTGGGTTCTTGATGAAATCAAGTTGGCTACGTAGTGTTGCTGCGTTGTCGCCTTGAGCATCAACGGCGTTCGCGTACTTCTTGAATTGACCGTAATCTTTGTTACGCGTCGATTCTTGAAGTAGAGAAATGGTTTCTGGGTTGAATAAGTGCTTCTCACCACGTTGTTTCCACTGGTAAACACCGCCAACATCAAGAACTTGAGCTGGGATTTCACGAGCTGGGTAACCAACACGGTGACGAACTAATACTTCTCGTGCGATATCGTCGATCGTTAGACCTTGGATACGAGAAACAGTACCAGTGAAGTATTTTTCAACCACTGATTTGCTAACACCAAGTGCTTCAAAGATTTGAGCGCCGTGGTAAGACTGCAGCGTAGAGATACCCATCTTCGAGAAGATCTTCAGTAGACCGCCGTTAACACCCTTACGGTAGTTATCGAATAACTCACGTGGATGAACGTTTGGATCTAGCTTCTTAGTACGTTGCAGTTCAACAATCGTTTCGATAACTAGGTATGGGTTAACTGCGTTTGCACCGTAACCAATTAAGGTTGCAAAGTGGTGTGTCTCACGAGCATCGCCCGTTTCAACAACGATGTCACACTTAGCACGTAAACCTTTACGGATTAGGTGGTGGTGAACCGCGCCAACCGCCAGCATTGCTGGAATAGCGGCATGGTTAGAGTTAACCGCACGGTCAGTTAGTAGGATGATAGAGTAGCCATCAATAACCGCATCTTCTGCATATTGGCAGATACGTTTAAGTGCGCGCTCTAACTTACCTTGGTCTCCGTTTGCTTGGAATACGATATCCAGCGTCTTCGATTGAAGGTGCTCGTTATCGATTGCGCGCAGTTTCTCTAACTCTGAGTTAGAAAGAACAGGAGACTCAAGTTCTACTTTTTGACAGTGTTCAGGTGTTTCAGCAAGTAAGTTCTGATCTTTACCTAGGTAAGTGTTCAGAGACATAACCATACGCTCACGAATCGGGTCGATCGGCGGGTTAGTTACTTGTGCAAACAACTGCTTAAAGTAGTTTGAAAGGTGCTGCGATTGATGAGAAAGAATCGCTAGCGGCCAGTCAGCACCCATTGCAGAAAGTGGCTCGTAGCCTGTTTTTGCAAGAGGGAGAATGATTTCGTTTACTTCTTCAGAGCTCACACCAAACGATTGTTGTTTATGAAGCAGTTTCTCTGGAGAAGGTTGGTTAAATTCGTTGCTCGCATCGGGTAGCTTTTTCAAGCTCAGAAGGTTCTCTTCAACCCATTTTTCGTAGGGTTGCGACTTAGCGATACCGTCTTTCACTTCTTCATCAGAAATGATGCGGCCTTGCTCAAGGTCAGCAACGAAGATACGACCAGGCTGCAGACGACCACGGTATTCAACGTTTTCAGGTGCGATCTCAACAACACCAGACTCAGACGCCATCACCAGGAAGTCGTCTTTAGTTACTGTGTAGCGAGAAGGACGCAGACCGTTACGGTCAAGAGTTGCACCAACTTGAACACCATCGGTGAAACATACTGACGCTGGGCCATCCCATGGTTCCATTACGTTCGCGTGGTACTGGTAGAACGCACGACGAGTTGGATCCATGTTTTTGTTTTCTTGCCATGCTTCCGGGATCATCATCATCAACGCATGTGGCAGAGTACGACCTGAAAGAACAAGTAGCTCAAGCGCCATATCGAAGTTTGATGAGTCTGAGCTACCTTCTTGACAGATAGGAAGCAGCATGTCGATTTCAGCTTGTGTAAACAGATCCGATTCTAGGATTGCTTCACGTGCTTTCATCCAGTTCAGGTTGCCGCGAACCGTATTGATTTCGCCATTATGCGCGATGTAACGGAAAGGCTGAGCTAGACGCCAACGAGGGAATGTATTGGTAGAGAAGCGAGAGTGTACGAGTGCTAGAGCTGTCACCATAGTTGGGTTTTGCAGATCTAGGAAGTACTGAGGAACTTGTTCAGTTGTTAGCTGACCTTTGTACACCAATGTCTTGTAAGACATAGAGTTGATGTAGAAGTCATCACCGATATTTGAAACGCTTTCTAGGCATACACGAACCGTGTAGTTACGTAGAACATACAGTTTACGCTCAAGCTCTTCTGGTGTGATACCAGGGCCGCCAGAAATAAATACGTGTTCAAATTGAGGTTCAGTGCTTAATGGGTCAGCACCAATCATTGAATTGTCAGTTGGAAGTTCACGGTAGCCGATAACTTCTAACTCAAGGCGCTGTGCATTGCGTTCTAGAATGTCACGACACTGTGCACGTTTGTATTCATCTTTAGGGAAAAGTACAACACCAACACCATATTTTTCAAAAGATGGCAGTTTAATTCCAAGCTTTACGGCTTCTTCTAGTAAGAATTCGTGCGGCTTCTGTAGCAGGATACCTGCACCATCACCAGAACACGGATCGCAGCCTTGACCGCCGCGGTGTTCCATACGTGCAAGCATATCGAGTGCTTGAGTTACTACATCATGAGATTTGCGATTCTTTAGATGCGCAACAAAACCGATACCACAAGCGTCATGCTCCAATTCAGGAGTATACAGACCCTGTGAGTTCTGCTCTTGATCTACCATAGATACATCCTTCCAGTTAAATCTAGGCGCAACTTATTTGTATTAAGTTAGCCTTGTCCTTTTATATTTATGGGTCTAAACCTGCCTATGCTGGCGGTTTGAATCCTTTCCGTATCTCGCAGGAAAAGTATTGCGAGAAAAACAATCCTTAGTGATATCCGTTTATTTTTAGCCACAAACTAGTGGTTTATATAGGTGGGATATGGGTATCACCGACTTATTGGCAAGTTTTAGATGTAAGTAAATACTCAAAAATAGCCAATATGTGTAAGTATCCTACAATTTTGTCTAGGCGAATTGCAATGAAAGTTGCTCCATGTAGACCATTTTTTTCGTTTTATTTTGAATTTAATGTCTAACAAATGTGCAACATTAGGCAAATAGAGCCGATTTTTTGCATGTTTATTGATATTTGATAGGTTGCTCGCAAAAAGCCTTGCGTAAACTAATTGGTCGAATTTTGCAGGGATGTAATTTTTTTTCAGAAAAAGACTGAGATTCATTTTTATTTACTTGAGCACTTTGAAAATATGCAATTACACGAGTTGGTTAATACTATCGGCCAAGACCTTCAACGTCGTTATGGCGAAAAGGTTCACAAGCTGACACTTCATGGTGGTTTTAGCTGCCCAAATCGAGACGGCACAATCGGTCGCGGTGGTTGCACTTTTTGCAATGTAGCGTCTTTTTCCGACGAGCAAACTCAGATTCAAAGTATTGCCGATCAATTAAAAGACCGTGCGGGTGAGATTGCCCGTGCTAAGAAGTATCTTGCTTACTTTCAGGCATACACCAGCACTTATGCTGAAGTGCAGGTGCTCAAGAACATGTACGAAGAAGCCCTTAAAGCTCCGGGTGCCAATATTGTTGGCCTTTGCGTTGGTACAAGACCCGATTGCGTGCCTGATTCTGTATTGGAACTGCTGTCGGGTTACGTGAAACAAGGCTATGAGATTTGGCTAGAGCTCGGGCTACAAACGGCCAATGATAAAACCCTCAAGCGAATTAACCGTGGCCACGATTTCGCGGTGTATGAAACGATCACTCGGCGTGCTCGTGCTTTGGGGATCAAGATATGTACTCATCTTATTGTTGGCCTGCCCAAAGAAACCAAAGCGGATAACCTTGAAACTTTAGATAAGGTATTAACCGTTGGCACCGACGGTATTAAGCTGCACGGGCTCCATATAGTAGAGGGCAGTACCATGGCTAAGGCGTGGAAGGCCGGAAAGCTAGAAGCACCAAGCCTTGAGGAGTACATTGATATCGCGACTGAGGTGATTCAACGGACTCCAGCAAACGTGGTTTATCACCGAGTATCTTCTGCGGCGAGACGCCCGACGTTACTCTCACCTTTGTGGTGTGAGAACCGTTGGTTAGCGATGACTGAGATTGGCCGTTCGCTTGATAAAACTGGCGCACAAGGCATCAAAACTGGCTCTGCATTCGAGTACACACTGCCCGTTTTAAACGCAGTCAATTGATAGAAAATGGTGACTGTCGGTAACAGCAGATAAAACCAACAAATAGTGGTAACATTTCCCTCACAGATTTTATGGTATAGATTGAGAGTAAATGGAACTGGTAATGACTTGGTTGTGGGACAGGGCGTATGGCTACGGTATTTATATCGTTGTTGTATTGCTGATTGCTCTCATCTGCTGGCATCTTTATTCACGTTATCAGTCGCATCTTGAAAAACTTCTACTCGCTACTCCATCGCCACTCTACTTTGTTGATGTTCGAAGTGGAGAGATCTTATATGCCAATCGCCAAGCTATGCAGCTGCTTGGCATTCGCCAAATTGGCGTTAACTTTCGATTCCCTACCGTTGAAAGCGAGAATAGCTTTCGTCATTACTTAACCAATCACATCAACTCTCGATCATTTGAGCAGGTTTCTCTGTGGGCGCTGTCTGAATTTGAGTCCTTTAAGATCAATTTGGTTGGTCGCAGGATCCGTTTTAGAAGCAAGAAAGCGTGGATGATTCACGCATCACCGTATAAAAATACAGATGAAGAGGTGTCCCAAGAAGTTCGTGAGCTTAATGTCGCGCGTACCGCTTTGGATTCTTTATCTGAGCTGATCTATGTAAAAGATCAAAAGGGTGAGTTGGTGACGAGTAATCGCTCGTTTAAAAAGTTTTGGCATGGTCGCTCAGAAGAGGGCACTTTGAGTGTTTCTGGCGGGGCGTTAAAAGGTCGAGTCAGTGAACGTTCGTGGACAACGGATCAAGACGGTAAGGGTTGCTTGCTTGAAACCTACCAAAGTGTCTTGCTCTCGCAAGATGGATCAACCATAGGCACGCTCTCAATTAGCCATGATGTGACCGATTGGCACGACATGCAGCAAAAGCTGCGCGGTGAAATGGAAAAGCGAAAAGATACTGAAGTCGCGCTTGCCCAACGTGACACCATCCTCCAAAACATCTTGGAAGCGAGCCCTGACTCGATTGGTATCTTCAACGAAAATATGGTTTACCAAGCATGTAATAAGCCATTTGTGGCTGCGCTGGGTATCTCTGAAGTGAGTGATTTAGTCGGCAAGCGTCTGCAAGATGTGGTGCCTAATAGTATGTATATGCGTATTTCAGACACCGATCACCAAGTGCTTCATCAAGGTAAGTCATTACGCTATATCGATAAGGTCGTCTCTAGTGATGGCGAATACACTTGGTATGATGTGGTGAAATCACCGTTTAGAGATCTGGCATCAAGCACTAATGGTGTGTTGATCATGGCGCGTGATATTACAGAGCGTTACCTTGCGGAGCAGAAACTTGAAGAAGCCAACCTTGAGCTTGAGCGTCTTAGCTTTATGGACAGCCTGACTCAGGTTTCCAACCGCCGTCGTTTTGATGAACAGCTTTCGACGCTGTGGCATTATCATGTGCGTGAGAAATTACCACTGACGATTATGCTGTGTGACATCGATTTCTTTAAAGGTTACAACGATTTTTACGGACATCAACAAGGTGATGATGCTCTGATCCAAGTCTCTCAGGCATTTAAGCAGGTGCTGAACCGTTCATCGGATTGTGTGGCTCGTTACGGTGGTGAAGAGTTCGGCTTTATTCTACCGAATACCACGGCTGAGGGTGCTCAGCTGGTGGCACAGCGTATCCATGATGGGATCCTTAAATTGGAACTGGCGCATGAGAAATCGAATGTCTCTGAATTCATCACGGTGAGTATTGGTATTATCTCTTACATTCCGACACCTGATGATGAAATGGATTCGGCGGTTGCTTTGGCTGACAGTGCGTTGTATCAAGCTAAATCCGACGGTCGAAACCGTTCTATGGTGCATCCTTCCTCAATTCGATAGCGCATTTATCTCTTGCTGCCCCTCTATTTATCCCACTTATCTGTTTTAAACAATATAACTGTAGCTCTCTTGCTGCGTGTGATGTAGCTAGCTTACCTCCTCTCTTTAAACAGGGTAGAATATTGCTAGTCTTATCGCATGGAGCGTTAAATGAAACCCATGAAAAATCTCGCTCAGTATTACGTGGATCTACTCGTAAAACTGGGGATTGTCCGCTTTTCTATCTTACTCGCCTTAGCGCTTGTAGCCCTCGCAGTTGTTGTGCAAGTGGGGATAACCCTCGCACTCAAAGGTAATGTTGATGATATCGACATTGTCCGTTCGGTTTTCTTCGGTTTAGTGATCACGCCTTGGGCGGTTTATTTCCTATCAGTGGTCGTAGACCAGCTGGAAGAGTCTCGTCAAAGGTTGGCGAAATTGGTCTCTAAGCTTGGTGACATGCGAGAGCGAGATCAAGAGCTCAACAATAAACTGCAACTCAATATCGAGAAGCTTAATCAAGAAATTGAAGAGCGTGAAAAAGCGGAAGAAGCGCGTGCAGAAGCAATGCACGATCTTGAAAATGAGGTGTTCCAGCGTGAGCGAACTCAGCTTGAACTCGCAGAGCGTACGGCATTGCTACGCTCGTTTATCGATGCCTCTCCTGATCTTATTTACTATCGCAATGAAGATGGTGTGTTCTCTGGTTGTAACCGTGCAGTTGAAGAGCTTACTGGCAAGACAGAAAAAGATCTCGTTGGCTTAACGCCTTGGGATGTTTATAGCAAAGAGATCGCTCAACAAGTTGTTGAAACCGATAAGAAGGTATTTGCTGACAACCAAGCACTGACTTATGACCAATGGTTGGAATACCCTGATGGTCGTAAGAGCTACTTCGAACTGCGTAAGGTGCCTTTCTACAGTAAAGAAGGTCGTCACTTGGGCTTGGTCGGTTTTGGCCGTGATATTACTGAGCGTAAAGAACACCAAGAGTCACTGGAGAAAGCCAGTCGCGATAAGACCACCTTTATTTCAACCATTAGCCACGAGTTAAGAACGCCGCTCAATGGCATCATCGGCTTAAGTCGTATGTTGTTGGATAGCCAACTGACGACCGAGCAGCGCAAGCAGATGCAAACCATCAAGGTGAGCGCGGTGACATTGGGTAATATCTTTAACGATATTATCGATATGGACAAATTTGATCGTCGTAAACTTGAGTTATTCCCAACTCCGCTCAACTTTGAAGATTTCGTTGTCGAGATCGAGAGTATTTCTGCGTTAATGGCAGAGCAAAAAGGGTTAAGGTTTGATCTTGAAAGGTTATCGGATCTTCCTGCTGCGGTCGAAGTGGATGGTACTCGTCTTAGACAGGTGTTGTGGAACCTTGTTAGTAATGCCATGAAGTTCACCAAAGATGGTGGTGTGGTGATGACAGTCAGCGCTGAAATTGATGGCGACTTTGCTAACATCACGATGGAAGTAGAAGACACCGGGATTGGTATTCCTGAAAGTGAAATCGAGAAGATCTTCGCGATGTACTACCAGGTGAAGTCGGGAACAGACAATCTACACGCTGTCGGTACTGGTATTGGTCTTGCCGTGTCTCAACAGTTGATCAATATGATGGATGGTCACATTGAAGTCACCAGTGAAGAGGGCTTTGGTAGTACCTTTACGGTTTCTATTCGAGTGCCTGTTAATCACGATACTCAGGCTCTGATCAAAACGCCAAGAAAGCAGTCCAATCTTAAGATCTTCATGGTCGAAGATATTGAGCTTAACATCACAGTAGCTCGCTCTCTACTTGAAAGCCTTGGTCATGAAGTGACAGTCGTAATGACGGGTAAAGAGGCGCAAATCGTTTTCAACCCGAAAGATTATGACTTGGTCTTACTGGATATCCAGTTACCAGATATGACGGGCTTCGATATTGCTCAATACTACCGCGAGAAATATAGCAAGCTGCCGCCTTTGGTGGCATTAACCGCAAACGTATTAAACAACAAGCAAGAATACTTCCAGAAAGGCATGGATGAAGCGATCAGTAAACCACTGTCGGTTCGTGCAATCCAGGATGTCATCAGCGATCTTATCGAGGATGCGCCAGAGGTTATTGAGAAAGCTAAGGGTATTGATACAGCCAAGGGGATTGATACAGCAAAGGATGTTGAAAAAGTAACCGGTATTGAGAAAGTAACAGGTGTTAAGAAAGTAACCGGTGCTGAGAAAGTAGTAGGTGTTAAAAAAGTAACAGCGAGTAAGCCTGCTCTTTCAACGATTGATACCTCTTTGCTTGATATTGATATGCTAGAGTCTTATGTTGACATTGTCGGGTCGAAACCGGTTTTGGACAGCATCGTGATGTTTGAAGATATGATGCCGGAATATATGGAAATATTGAATTCCAACATGGTGGCGAAAGATCAAGACAGCATCGTTTCTGAAGCGCATAAGATTAAAGGTGCGGCAGGTTCAATTGGCCTGAAGCGCATACAGCAAGTTGCTCAGAAAGCTCAATCTCCAGATATGCCTGCGTGGTGGGAGAACATTTCAGATTGGGTTGATGAAATAAATAACGAATACCAGAATGACATTGAAGTCTTAAAGAGTTGGTTAAATCAAAGGTAGAAGAATAATGAAAAAATTAGTATTCGCCGCATGTGTCGTGGCATTAGCGGGTTGTTCTGCACCACAAGTAGAATGGCAGCAAGATAACCAAGTAGAAATATCTGCAGCGACAGTCACAATGAAAAGCAACCTGTGGCACAACAAGATGCCTACGATTGGAGAGGCTCAAGATAAGACTCTGCACGGTTCTATCTACCTAGAGTCTGACTCACAACTACCAGCAACGCTTGCGGTTGAGAGTGTGACAGTTAAACAGGGTGCGGATACCTTGTTGGTAACAGCTGACGATCTTGATTTAAGAACACACAGTGAAACTCAGTGGGAAGTCGCTTTTGTATGGCAGCTAGAGATCGACAGTGACAAGCCTGTTGATGTTGCGATTGAACTCAAAGACGGCGAAACCGTGAAGTGGCTGGTTGAGAAAGACGTTAAGGTTGATACGGTTTACTAAAACCTTAGCGATCAATGAACAATAAAAAAGGGAGAATGCGTTGGCATTCTCCCTTTTTAATCACTATTGATTACGCTTCGACTGTTAGAAGTACTATTGGTTTATAAGTACTATCAGTTTATAAGTACTATCGGTTTAGAAGTGCTATCGGTTTAGAACAGCTAACCGACTACAAGAACTAAACGGCCCGAAGCGCGAATCGAATTAGTCTTCTAGGTCACCACAAAAGCGGTAGCCTTCACCGTGAATCGTTGCGATGATTTCTGGCGTACCAGAAACAGACTCAAAGTGTTTACGAATACGACGGATTGTTACGTCTACAGTACGATCGTGTGGCTTAAGCTCACGGCCAGTCATCTTCTTAAGAAGGTCTGCACGTGTTTGGATCTTACCTGGGTTCTCACAGAAGTGAAGTAGAGCGCGGAACTCTGAACGAGGTAGCTTGTAGCCTTCGCCATCTGGGCTAACCAGAGAACGACTGTTGATGTCTAGTACCCAACCATTGAACTCGTACTTCTCAACGCTACGCTTTTCTTCTTGAACAGAGCTTGTGCTCATTGAACGGTTCAGAAGGTTGCGTGCACGGATAGTCAGTTCACGAGGGTTGAAAGGCTTAGTGATGTAGTCATCAGCGCCGATCTCTAGGCCAAGGATCTTATCAACTTCATTATCACGACCCGTTAAGAACATAAGCGCTACATTTGCTTGCTCACGTAGTTCACGCGCAAGTAGTAGGCCATTCTTACCAGGAAGGTTGATGTCCATAATTACAAGGTTAACTTGGTTGTCAGATAGCACTTGGTGCATCTCTTCACCGTCGCTAGCCTCAAAAACAGCATATCCCTCTGCTTCAAAAATACTCTTTAGAGTGTTACGAGTTACTTGCTCATCTTCAACGATAAGAATCTGCGGGGTTTGCATTTGGCGGTACCTAAATTTGTGACGAAACTGTGCTAATAGAATAAATTCTAGGCAAAAACATAACATACAGGTAATGTATTTTTGATGATAACTTAAAGTTTTCAAAAAAACACTTACTTCCAGCTATCTGCCTTCCTTGAAGTATTGCCCAATAACGTAGATCCAGTACGCCTTTCAATCATTCTGTTAGTGATTGCAGTGGATTCTATAATGTTAACAGCATGCTAACAACGCGAGAATGTTAATTCCATTCACTTTGTTGATTTACATCAATTGCCGTATCGCAACAAACTTTAATAGTATGGCTACAACTTAACCAATGTTATGGTGATTATTTAGCAGAAAAACTAGAATGATTATTCGAGATAGTTCTCACATCTCGCTTGCTAAAGACCAGATTTTGAACCAAGGAAGCTGAAAGCTGTCCTTAGAGTCTAGTAGATAAATATGCGCAATCAACTCTAATTCAATATTAAATTGAGCATAGAACAATGAAAACAAAGGATTAATTCTAACAACATATAAAAGCATAGAGGCACACCCGCATTAGATGGTAACGCCTTACTCACGGAGGATATATGCACGATATAACACCTGATTTGTGTGACGAGTTTGAAAGCAAAGTCACCCAACTGAACATGCCATTGCAGAACTTCGGTCAACGTGGCGCGTTCTGGGGAAAAATTGTAACAGTTCGTTGTTATCACGATAATTCCAAGGTTCGCGAGGTTTTAGATACTGACGGCAGTGGCAAAGTGCTCGTCGTAGACGGTAATGGCTCGTGTCAGAAAGCACTGCTTGGTGATCAATTGGCGATTCTAGCTATAGAAAACGGTTGGGAAGGCGTCATTGTGAATGGTGCGGTTCGTGATGTAGCGATGATGGCGCAGATGGATCTTGGTATTCAAGCGCTTGGGGCATCTCCATTTAAAACTGAGAAGCACGGTGTTGGGCAAGTTAATGTCACGCTCACGATACACAATCAACTGATTCAGCCTGGTGACTATATATATGCTGATTGGAATGGTGTGTTAATTTCAACGGAATTGTTGATTGAATCTTAACGGGCTTATCAATCACGAAATGAGATAGATTAGAAACGAAATCCTAATCCCACTTCAACACCTTGCTGCCACTCTTCATAATCAAGGGTGGCATGCAAATCTAGATTGTCGGTCAGTTGTACTCGGCTTGAAACCTCAGCGGCGACCGACTTTTCACTGTCCTCGGTTTCATCTTTATAAGTGTGCAGAGAACTGTTGAAAGAGACTCTCTCTGAGAATTGATAGCTGACACCACTCAAGAATCCACTCTCATATTTTAGTGAATCACTATTAATACGTGTACCGACATAAAGATCTACATCGGCAAACAGACTGTAAGAATAGCCACTATCGACTTTCCAAGTGTCAAAGCTTTCACTTGATGCATTTTGTGTGGAGATAAAAAACTTATGGGCAGAACGATCGATTTGACTGGGTAGCAAAGGCAAATTGTTTAACAGAGGTAGGCTGTTCGCTGAACAAACAACAGGCATAGCAAAGGCTAAAAGAATAAGTAATCTCTTCACTTCCCACTCCTGATGTCATTATTATTGTTCTTCGAACGTTATCGTTCAATTAAAGCACAGAATTTGTACGTTCGCTGCACAATCGATATAGCATTTTGTTATGACTATATATGCAACTGATCACCATTGTTTGTTTGATGAGTTAATCCAGTCTCTGAATGGCAGGCTGATGCAGGGTGTTTTATCCCTTAAATGACGGTTTGCTCTGAAAAACGGTGTGAATGTAAAAAAAACGCAACTTTTCATTGACGTCTAGTGGTAAAAATTGATACACGTAGAGTAAAGCACAAGCAGAGAATTTGATATGCAGCACGTAAGCCACCTAGTAATGACCACCACCATTATTATTACCGACATTAACATTGTTGGGGCAGGCTGCTAAGTAACGGATTTTAAAAAAAAGGCCTGTATCCAACAAGATACAGGCCTTTTTTTGTACCATTTTTATGACTTATGGAGAAAGGGATGCGCGTTTTAAAGTTTGGAGGTTCATCATTAGCTGATGCAGATCGTTTTTTACGAGCAGCAGATATCATCGCTAATAATGCCCAGCAAGAAGAGCTAGCCGTTGTACTATCGGCTCCAGGAAAAACAACCAATAAGCTGGTTGCTGTTATTGAAGCAGCACTAAAAAATGGTGAAGCAGACGTACAGATCACCGAGATCGAATCATCATTCGCAGCATTGTTTGCAGAGATTCAAGCTGTATTGCCGTCAGTTGATGGCTCTGCATTTCAAGAGCAGGTTGATACCTCTCTTGCTCAACTTAAGCAGTTCGTGAATGGTATTAACCTACTGGGTATGTGCCCAAATCACGTAAATGCTCGCATCATCAGTAAAGGTGAGCGAATTTCAATCCAGTTGATGAAAGCGGTACTTGAAGCGAAAGGCCAACCGGCAAGTCTGATTGACCCAGTTCAATACCTATACGCTAAAGGTGACCACCTTGAAGCGATGGTCGATGTGGATGTTTCTACTCAGAACTTCCGTCAATCACCGCTTCCACAAGGTCACGTGAACATCATGCCGGGCTTTACGGCTGGTAATGAAAAAGGTGAGTTAGTAACGCTTGGTCGCAATGGCTCTGATTATTCAGCGGCGGTTCTAGCGGCATGTCTACGCGCTGATTGTTGTGAGATCTGGACAGATGTCGATGGTGTTTACAACTGTGACCCGCGTTTAGTGGATGATGCTCGTCTTCTTAAATCGCTAAGCTATCAAGAAGCGATGGAGCTTTCTTACTTCGGCGCTTCGGTTCTACATCCGAAGACTATCGCTCCTATCGCGCAATTCCATATTCCTTGCCTAATCAAAAACAGCTTCAACCCACAGGGTGCAGGTACTTTGATCGGCCAAGACACTGGCGAAGATAACCTAGCAATCAAAGGCATCACTACGCTAAGTGACCTAACGATGGTTAACGTATCAGGCCCAGGTATGAAGGGCATGGTTGGTATGGCGAGTCGTGTATTCGGCGCGATGTCTTCTGCCGGCGTTTCTATTGTCCTTATTACTCAATCTTCTTCAGAGTACAGCATCAGCTTCTGTATTGAATCTGCTGATAAAGTGAAAGCGAAGCAAGTGCTATCAGATGCGTTTGAACTTGAGCTGAAAGATGGCCTATTAGAGCCTGTTGAGTTCATGGACGATGTCGCGATTGTTACGCTAGTGGGTGACGGTATGCGCACTTCACGTGGCGTGGCGTCTCAATTTTTCTCCTCTTTAGCTGAAGTGAACGTCAACATCGTTGCTATCGCGCAAGGTTCTTCTGAACGTGCGATCTCTGCGGTTATCCCTGAAGACAAAATCTCTGAAGCGATCAAAGCGTGTCACGAAAACCTATTCAACTCTAAGCACTTCCTTGACGTATTCGTTGTTGGTGTTGGTGGTGTTGGTGGTGAGCTTGTTGACCAGATCCAACGTCAACAAGGCAAACTGGCTGAAAAAGGCATCGTGATTCGCGTATGTGGTTTAGCAAACAGCAAAGGCTTGTTGCTAGATAGCGATGGTCTACCGCTAGAGCAGTGGCGTGATCGCATGTCGAGCGCGACAGAAGAGTTTAGCTTAGCGCGCTTAAATGCACTTGTTCAACGTAATCACATCATCAATCCAGTATTGGTTGACTGTACGTCTAGCGAAGGCATTGCGGCGCAATACGCTGATTTCCTAGCGGCTGGTTTCCACGTGGTAACACCAAATAAGAAAGCAAATACAGCGAGCATGGCTTACTACCATCAGCTTCGTGAAGTTGCACGTAATTCACGTCGTAAGTTGATGTACGAGACAACAGTAGGCGCAGGTCTACCGGTCATCGAAAACCTACAGAACCTAATCTCTGCGGGTGATGAACTTGAGAAATTCAACGGCATTCTTTCTGGTTCACTGTCTTACATCTTCGGTAAGCTTGATGAAGGTATGACACTCAGTCAAGCAACCAATATTGCTAAAGATAACGGCTTCACTGAGCCGGATCCTCGTGATGATCTGTCTGGTATGGACGTTGCGCGTAAGCTGCTTATTCTTGCTCGTGAAGCGGGCATGGCACTTGAGCTTGAAGATGTTGAAGTTGACCAAGCATTGCCACCGGGTTTTGATGATTCAGGCACGGTTGAAGAGTTTATGGCTCGCTTGCCAGAAGCGGATGCTTACTTCCAAGAACAGTCAGCGATCGCAGCAGAAGAAGGCAAAGTACTTCGTTATGTTGGTGAAATCGCCGATGGTAAGTGTAAAGTTCGTATCGCAGCTGTTGATGGCGACGACCCAATGTTCAAGATTAAAGATGGCGAGAACGCATTAGCATTCTACAGCCGTTACTACCAACCGATCCCTCTAGTATTGCGTGGTTATGGTGCGGGTACTGAAGTTACAGCAGCAGGCGTATTCTCTGATGTGATGCGTACTCTTGGTTGGAAATTAGGAGTTTAGGAATGAGTTCAAGTGATATGGATGTTGTTGTTTATGCGCCTGCATCAATCGGCAATGTCAGTGTAGGGTTTGATGTACTGGGGGCCGCTGTGTCTCCAGTGGATGGCACATTGCTCGGTGACCGAGTAATGGTTAAAGCCGGTGATGAATCATTCTCACTAAAAACAGCAGGCAGCTTTGTTTCTAAGCTGCCAACTGAAACCAAAGAAAACATTGTCTACGACTGCTGGGTTGTGTTCTCTAGAGAGCTTGATAAAAAAGGCGTTGCGGTTAAGTCTTTGGAAATGACACTAGAAAAGAACATGCCTATTGGTTCTGGTTTAGGTTCAAGTGCCTGTTCAATTGTCGCGGCACTGGATGCTTTAAACCGTTTTCATGGTCAGCCACTGAATGAAACTGAACTGCTTGCTCTGATGGGCGAAATGGAAGGTAAGATTTCAGGCGGTATCCACTACGATAACGTTGCACCCTGTTACCTTGGTGGTGTGCAATTAATGCTGGAAGAGCTAGGTGTCATTAGTCAAGAAGTACCATGTTTTGATGACTGGTACTGGGTAATGGCGTATCCGGGCATTAAGGTTTCAACGGCAGAAGCTCGCGAGATTCTACCTTCTCAATATCGTCGCCAGGATGTCATTGCTCATGGTCGCCATTTAGCGGGTTTCATCCATGCTTGCCACTCTGGTCAGCCGGAGCTAGCCGCTAAGATGATCAAAGACGTGATTGCTGAACCATATCGTGAGAAACTGCTTCCAGGGTTTGCTGATGCGCGTAAATACGCAACCTCAGCTGGAGCGCTTGCTACTGGGATCTCCGGTAGTGGCCCAACTCTATTTAGCATTTGCAAAGAACAAGATGTCGCCGAGCGTGTTGCACGCTGGTTAGAACAAAATTACGTACAAAACGAAGAAGGATTCGTCCACGTTTGTCGCTTAGATAAGCAAGGTTCGATCGTTACAGGAAGTGAGTTATGAAGCTGTACAACATCAAAGAAAATGACGAGCAAGTCTCTTTTGGCCAAGCCGTTCGTCAAGGTCTAGGCCGCAATCAAGGTCTATTTTTCCCATCTGAACTGCCAAAGTTTGATGACATCGATGCGCTGCTAGCAGAGGACTTTGTCCCTCGTAGTTCAAAGATTCTCTCGGCTTTAATCGGCGATGAGCTACCAAAAGAACAGGTTGCTCAATTGGTGGATGCGGCGTTCCAGTTCCCTGCACCTATAAAACAAGTAAAAGATGGTGTTTACGCGCTTGAGCTTTTCCACGGCCCAACACTCGCGTTTAAAGATTTTGGTGGCCGCTTTATGGCTCAATCTTTAGCAGCTGTTTCAGATGGTGGTCAAATCACTATTTTAACGGCAACATCAGGTGATACTGGTGCGGCGGTTGCGCACGCTTTCTACGGTATGGAAGACATCAATGTTGTGATCCTTTACCCGAAAGGCAAGATCAGCCCACTGCAAGAGAAGCTATTTTGTACGCTAGGTAAGAACATCCATACTGTGGCGATCGATGGCGACTTTGATGCGTGTCAGGCGCTAGTGAAAGATGCATTTGACGATGCTGAGCTGCGTAAAGAGATCGGTCTTAACTCGGCAAACTCTATCAACATCAGCCGTTTAATGGCTCAGATCTGTTACTACTTTGAGGCGGCTTCTCAGCTGACTAAAGAGCAACGTGAAAACCTAGTTATTTCTGTACCAAGTGGTAATTTTGGTAACCTTACAGCAGGTCTACTCGCTAAAGCACTAGGTCTACCTGTGAAACGTTTCATCGCAGCAACCAATGAAAATGACACGGTTCCTCGTTACCTAGAAACAGGACAATGGGATCCAAAGCCAACGGTAGCAACAACATCAAACGCGATGGACGTGAGCCAACCAAACAACTGGCCTCGTATCGAAGAGCTTTGCCAACTGAAAGGTTGGGGCTTAGATACACTAGGCAAAGGTAAGGTATCTGATGAGCAGAGTGCTGAGTCAGTACGTGACCTAAAAGCACAGGGTTACCTATGTGAACCACATGGTGCGATTGCTTACCGTCTACTGGAAGAGCAACTGCAAGAGAACGAAACTGGTCTGTTCTTGTGTACTGCACACCCAGCGAAATTCAAAGAAGTGGTTGATGATATTTTAGGTACGGATATTGAACTGCCAGGCCCGCTAGCAAAACACGCGGCGATGGAGTTGTTATCTGAAGATCTTGATAATGATTTTGAAGCGCTAAAAGTAGTGCTTCGTCGAGTTCAACCGTAACGTACATCTGTATTGTTGAACAAATAAAAACGGCGCTCAATGAGCGCCGTTTTTGTATTCTAATTCAAGCTCTAAAAATTATAGAGACTCAGTGAACGTACGTGCGATAACGTCACGTTGTTGTTCAGTCGTTAGAGAGTTGAAACGTACAGCGTAACCCGATACACGGATAGTTAGCTGTGGGTAGTTCTCTGGGTTAGCAACTGCATCTTCTAACGTTTCACGCTTAAGAACGTTAACGTTTAGGTGTTGACCGCCTTCGATGCGTGGTGCTGCTTCGATTGCAACTTCACGGCTTTCGTAGTCGCCTAGGTCTGCAGCTGAGATAACTTGGTCAGCTTCGAAACCTGCAGTAGCAACAACACAACGAGCTTCATTCTTTTCGTTGTCTAGTAGCCAGATTGAGTTTAGTAGGTCATCGTTTGCTGCTTTAGTAATTTGAATACCTTGGATCATAACTATCTCCTAGTCCACTGAATGTGGTTTGATTATGGTGTTAACTTTCGATTTTTGTTGAGCTGGGTAATATATACCTAATATCTGTAAGGTTAACATTGATTTAAGTCAAAAAACAACCAAAAACCATATTTTTACAAAGGTGATTATATTGAGGTAAATCAATAAAACCTTTGAAAACAAAGTAATTACAAAATATTTTAAAGTATAAAAAATATTTAACAGTCTTATTTGTTGTAAGTTTACTACATTTGTTGTGTTTTTATTGAACTACAAACGATACGACCCTTTATTTATTAAGCATTCTGAAAGTGTAAAGTGATTTAATGACAAACAATAATTCATCCTCAAAACCTCAAACCAATATTAAGTTTATTGGTGCTCATGTGTCTGCTGCTGGTGGTGTTGATCAGGCGCCAATGCGCGCAAGAGAGATCGGTGCCAATGCTTTTGCGCTGTTTACCAAAAACCAAAGACAGTGGGCAGCAAAGCCGCTGGAAGCGAAAACCATTAGTGCGTTTAAAGCCAACTGTAAGATGTTGGGCTTTAGTGCTGAGAATATTCTTCCTCATGACTCCTACCTTATTAACCTAGGAGCACCAGAAGAAGAGAAGCTAGAGAAATCACGTGCGGCTTTTATTGATGAAATGGAGCGTTGTAACCAACTAGGACTCACGCTTTTGAATTTTCATCCTGGGAGTCATTTGAAGAAAATCTCAGAAAGCGAATGTTTGGCCAAGATCGCTGAGTCTATCAACTTGGCTCACCAAGCGGTGCCTGATGTAATTGCAGTGATTGAGAATACCTCAGGGCAGGGGACTAATCTGGGTTGGAGATTTGAGCACCTAGCAGAGATCATCGACCAAGTAGAAGATAAGTCGCGTGTCGGTGTGTGTTTAGATACTTGCCATACGTTTACGGCCGGTTATGACTTACGAACAAAAGAAGCGTGTGAGCAGACTTTTGCTGAGTTCGAGCGCATTGTGGGTATGCACTATCTAAGAGCAATGCACATCAATGATTCAAAAGCTGAGTTTGCGAGCCGAGTCGATCGACATCATTCTTTAGGAAAAGGCGAGATTGGCTGGGATTGTTTTGAGTATATTGCCTCGGATTCTCGCTTTAATGGTATTCCTCTTATCTTGGAAACCATTGATTCGACGATCTGGAAAGAGGAAATTCAACAACTTAGAATGTTCCATCGCTCAGCAACGGCGGCGAGCGAAGAAGCGTAATAATAGAGGGGGAAATTTATTTCCGTCTATTTCTAAAAATTGGCACCTTTCTTTCATAGTACTAAAGTGAATATGTAGTTCACGATGTCTTACAGGAGGTGCCTTTATGTATTCAATCACCCAAACTTCAACTTCAACTTCAACTTCAACTGTTGCTGTCGCCAGCCGTTTACCGACACCAAACCGTCACGTGCATAGCCATGGCCACCATCGTACACAGCAAAAAAGTGGTTAATCGAGATAAACACAACTTGAACTGATTATTATGATTCATCAACAAGTGAACCCTACACATCATGTTTATTGATAGCTGTATGAGGTATAACTAGAGCCTTATTTAGGACAGTTAGCCGATACAGCTATTTTTTTGTCTGGTGAAAGCCCCTAGAAACCTTGATGATTGGGAAGTAAAACGATGAGCGCACCAAAGAGTTGGGAATCCATTATTAATGATGAACGTGACAAAGAGTACTTTCAGAGTGTTCTCGCTTTTGTCGAACAGCAACGTAATAGTGGAAAAACCATCTACCCTCCTCAAGAGCAAGTGTTCAGTGCTTTCGATATGACGCTTTTTGAGTCTGTACGCGTGGTTATCCTTGGGCAAGACCCTTATCACGGCGCTAAGCAAGCTCACGGTTTAGCATTCTCTGTGCTACCTGGCGTTAAAATTCCACCGTCTCTACGTAATATGTACAAAGAACTCGTACAAGATATAGACGGCTTTGAGATCCCGAGTCATGGCTACCTCGACACTTGGGCATCTCAAGGGGTGTTAATGCTGAATACGGTACTGACAGTAGAAGAGGCAAAAGCACACTCACATGCTAAGTGTGGTTGGGAAACCTTTACCGATGCCATCATTGCTGAGCTAAATCAGCGCTCTGAGCCGATCATCTTCTTACTCTGGGGCGCGCATGCCCAAAAGAAAGGCCAAGCCATTGATGCAGACAAGCACCATGTATTGACTGCACCTCATCCATCGCCATTATCCGCTCGTCGTGGCTTCTTTGGTTGTCAGCATTTTTCAACAACCAATAAGCTGCTTTCTTCTATGGATCAACAACCTATAGATTGGCGATTACCAACAGAGTTGTAGGTTGGTGGTTTTCTGAGCAGGGTCAAATCATAAATGAGCATCTTCGTATACACTTGTAAATAGTAGGTGTAATGGAGTGCAATACTATGATGATTGAAAGGATAAGACGAGAGCATGGCTATATGGCTCGCTTGCTCGCGATACTCAACAATAAGTTAGAGCATCTAAAACAAGAGCGAGAAATAAACTATAGCTTGATCGCAGAGGTGGTTCATTATCTCATGAACCATTCAGATAAGGTGCATCACCCGAAAGAAGACGTTATTTATCGTTACTACCTCAAGCAATACGGCAGCGATCAAATGATTGAAGACTTGGAGCTGGAACATCAATTGCTTTCTGAGAAAACAGCGGATTTTTTAGGTGTGGTCGATATGATCCTCCAAGATGCGGTTGTTCCTCAGCAAGTCTTTATTGAGCAGCTTGAAGCCTTTGTTAAAGCTCAACGAAAGCACATGGAATATGAAGAGAAGCATGTGTTACCGATGATTGTGAAGGCATTCACGGTCAAAGATTGGCAAGAAGTAGAGTCTCAATGGCTTCAACCGGAAGACGACCCTGTCTTTGGAGATACAATTGCCGATCAGTACCGCCAACTTGCGGCTCGTGTTCGACAGAATGAGCAAGAGTGCGTGTAGCCCGTTGTCGTATTGAAACGCTGCTATTATTAGGCGCTCTCTATTAAGACGCTCGCTTTCAAATTGTGCTCTAAATCGAAGAGTGGTTTCATACAATAAAAAAGGCACCTGCATAGGCTGTCTCTTGATCACAAGTCTGGTTAATCAAGAGACTTAGCGAGTTCATACCCTTCAAGGATGGTTTGTAACCTAAGCCATCCTTGCCATAACGTCTTTATAGAAGCGCGACCTGT
>NZ_JANVFC010000031.1:0-46330 GCF_025195005.1 Vibrio sp. NC2 | reverse complement strand
GTTTTGTCATTGAACACCTCATTTATGGTGGAGACTTTACCACCTAATTTGGTGTCCGGGATCATTAGACCACTACACAGGGCCAATCTGACGCTTGCGAGAAGTTACACCTTCTAGGGTCAACATGTCGCTTGTTGGTTCAGCGCTGAAAGCCGACTTGATGACTTGATAGTCGCTTTCATCTACCCACAGTAAGTTTGCTTCTTTGTTCTTAGTGTCTGTGATGGAGAAGAACAGATGGTCTAGCCGTTCTCTTTTTTGTAAGTCTTCATTGCTGCTAGAAGATCGTCATAGAGCGAGCAGAGGGTCAGATAGAGTTTAAAAGTAGGTAGTGGTTAGGGGGAATTGGTGATCTTAATTACACATCCCTGTGTAACGTATTCTGAATGTCAGCTGGCTTTAAAGCGCTTCATAAATTGACTAAAGCGTGGAATCAGGTTTTGCACAGTCGGCGCATCGGGAATCTCATTTACAAAAATCATAAAGCGCTGTGCTTTACTTTTATCACCTTGAGCAGTCCCTGCTAGTATTGCTTGAGCTAAAATTACATGCTCAGCGGTAACGTCCTTATTCGAAAATTCGTGAATCAACATAGAAAATCCTAATAAGTATAAATACGGATATAATAATACAATATATTGATGTTTATATCGATAGCTTATGGCATTCATCAATGTCAGATTTGTGTAAAAACAATACTGGACAGTGAGCTTAGTGACTTTCCATACTTATGCTAATTCGTGATTTGCTAATACTTGGTTCTCCGAAACTCATTTCTGTCCAGATGCTTCGTAGGATGAATTTTTACCTTTGGTACTTCCTTTCTCGAAAGTGTCCCAAACGTTTCATTAGGTATGGCACGAGTAATACAACTAGCTAATGTGAAAAACAGGCACATTGCTCACCAAACAGCGATAAAAAAAATTCGTTTCCAAATTTTGAAATAGACCCAGTAAAGCGCAGTGTTATTTTTTGTTATTGTGGATCTACATGCCCAGAACAAGTATAGGACTGACCATCAACACCACGAATAGCGATCTGGTAGTTCAGCGCCAATCCATTACCAACGATGTCTGACAGGCCCTCAGTTTCTGGATTGTTCATGCGATCGTGGTACATCTGACAAACGTGTTCTTCACCATGCCATTTTGATTGCACCTCTTCGATTCCATCAGCCTCGATGTCTACGCGAGCAACTCCATTTGTGCGCTTTGCTGCTTTGGTCGTGATGATCGTCGTCGTCATTGATGTATAACGGATACCATCGATTTTCGAACTGGCTTCGGTAAGTTGGTCGTGGTCTGCGTGTGTGATAATTGGGTCAGACACGAATACGTTCGCAGCCTTTACCTTTAAGCTGGTACAGCCAGTAATTGTCATAAGTGCAAGTGCGATAGCTGTTAAACCAATGGTTTTGATTGAGGTCATTTCATTGTCCTGTTAGTCATTCTGTCTGGGGTTTACTATAAACAATAAAACACTGTATTATTAGTTCAAACTATGAATACTAACTTACCGATAATAGAAAGCCGCGACTAGGATTGGTTACTTGTTTAAGGCTGCTCTAAGTCTAACTCTTCACGTGGTTGGTCGTGAATGTCCTTTGGGATTCGTATCATAAAGGGCTATGTTAGATCCGGGTTATCCATAAACTTTGTCAAATTAGAAAAAAAAATAACTCAATTTTATCCAAATCTAATTCAACACACCCAAAACAAAAAGGGATTGGTATCTCTACCAACCCCTTTACTACTTGTTTATAAAGTAACGGGGCTTGCTCTCTACAAGCTCTCAATTGCCTTTTGTACCGCAGGGCCAATCTGACGCTTACGCGAAGTTACACCTTCTAGCGTCAACATGTCGCTTGTTGGTTCAGCGTTGAAAGCCGATTTAATCACTTGATAGTCGCTTTCATCCACCCACAATAAATTAGCTTCTTTGTTCTTAGTGTCTGTAATAGAGAAGAACAGATAGTCTAGCCCGTTCTCTTCTTTGTAGGCTTTCATAGCTGCCAAAAGCTCACCTTTACGGTCAATCAGTTGTTGAGCCGTTAGCGTTTCAGCCACACCAATACCCACCTGTTTGCCACCGTATTTAAAGTTTTTGTAATCCAGCGTCAGAATGGTTTCAGAAGAAAGATGACTGAGATCCGACTTAGCAATCAGCATCTGTTGGCCGAAATCTTCGATATCTGAAATACCTGCAACTTTTGCCAGCTTTTCAGCGTATTCACGATCATGCTCAGTGGTGGTTGATGATTGGAATACCACTGTATCAGAGAGAATTGCGCCTAAGCCTACACAAGCAAGGTGCTTAGGTAGGGTCACATCCAACTTTTCAGCGTTGTCAGCAAGAATAGTGGCAGCCGATCCCCAACCTCGAATATCCATCTCGACAATCTGCGGGGTGTTAATCGGTGAGCCACCAATCGCGTGATGATCAACCACAGCAACAATCGATGCTTGGTCGATAGTTGGCGCTAGCTGAGTGACTTGGTTGAAGTCCACCAGCCCCACTCGATATGAAGAGTAATCTGTCTCTACGCGTGGTGATTCAGCATTACAGTAGTTCAAGATGAAGGTGGATTCTGGATTGATAGGCTCTGGTACTGTCGCTGTACCGCCATAGATATGAGCCGCGAGCATCGCAGACATTACCGTGTCGCTGTCTGGGCTTAGGTGCCCTGTCCATACGAGATCTTCACTGTTTTCATTGGCAGATTGTTGAAGACTGAAAGCATAGCTTGCTGAGCTAAAAGACATAATTAGGGCTGCAACGACAGGGGTTAGCTTCACGGGTATTTCCTTATTTGAATGCGATATAGAAGCCCATAAGCTAAACACCAAAAATTTCAGAACCGTGTCACTAATATTTCAGATTTACTTCAGTTGGTAAGGAAATGTAATTTTCCTCTCTTTGAGAGTCTTCTTCTCCCATCAATTGTACCTCCCCCTTTCTATTACACGCCCGCCACAACCAATTTTGGATTAGTTCAGCTTTTCATTATTTCACAATGAATTTCAATGAACCCTAATAATAAGAAAACTAAGACACTGATTTATTGACCACATAACATCATCAACCCACATATTAGAAATAAGATAATCTTATTAAAAATGGATTATCGAAAGGCACAAAAAAGGCTACAAAGCAGCCTTATTGAGTCAGCATAAATAAGCTATTGATTCACCGATATCGAGGTTCTGTTCCTCCCCTTTCCCACTACTGGTAAGGGATCGTAGATGTAAACCAAGGGGAGGTTAGGAGGGGATTCTAGTGTTTGTATCGAAAGGTATTACTATCATCAACAATCTCGATTTTAACAGGCACTGTGCCTTGTTTAACGTTGCCGATTTTTGCAAATGCCTTGTGCGACAGATCGATCACTCGGCCTTTTACATAAGGGCCTCGATCATTAATTTTCACATCAACAGACTTATTATTGTCTGTATTGGTCACTCTCACGATAGTACCGAATGGCAAGGTTTTATGAGCCGCAGTATTCGCATTCATATTATAGGTTTCACCACTTGCTGTGAGCCTTCCATGAAATTTATCGCCATACCAAGAAGCTTTACCAGCAAGAGCATGTGACTTGGCATATTCCTTTGTTTTAGAACTGCCGACAGCCGACGTTGAGGTGCATCCGGCTAATATCATAAGAACAAGAGCGGTAAAGATAATATGTAATTTTTTTATGTGGTTTGTGTGCGCTAATCTCTGCATGTTTCTCTATTTTCGTTGTTGTTGGTTAGCAATATAATGCTGAGTATAGTCACTGCTCAGCCAAGGCTACCATTCGGTATGATGACGGAATGTTTTCATGAACGACACTTTCTTCCGTCATATTCATGAAAGGTTTTATCGTCAAAACGTCAACTTTAACAACGTCTTAAATTTGTACATTTCTCAATCACCCGCATATAGATAAGCTACTGTTCCAAAAAATCCAAACAAAAAAGGGATTGGTATCTCGACCAATCCTCTCTATGGGATGTTTCGTTTTTCTGCCTATGGTAGGTAGATAACGCTATTACTCGTAATCAGTCACCTACGCTTCTTCTCGGCTGTATAAGTTACGCTTTACTGGTTTGTACCGAATTCGTCATCGATTTGGCTTTAGTTTCAGGCACCAAAGACATCAACCCGGTAATAACAAGAGCAGCAACACCCGACATCGTTACTGGTGAGCCAAATATGCTTTGCACTAGCTTGGGTGCTTCTTTCAATAAATCCGGTACCAGCATTACCCCCAGCCCTAAACCTAATGAGATGGCAATCGTCATGATTCTGCGACGATCAAGCTTCTCACTAGCCATAATCTTGATGCCCGCCGCAGCAACCGTACCAAACATCACCAATGTCGCTCCGCCTAATACTGGCTTTGGAATCGTCATTAATACCGCGCCTAAGATGGGAAATAGACCTAATAGAAAAAGAATTGCCGCAATGAAGTAGCCAATGTAACGACTCGCAATCCCAGTAAAATGGATCACGCCATTGTTCTGGCTGAAAGTCGTGTTCGGAAAAGTATTAAATACAGCGGCGATAAGCGAGTTCACACCGTCACCTAGCACGCCCGCCTTGAGTCGATTGATGTATTTTGGCCCCTTAACTGGTTGGCCTGAGAACATGCTATTGGCGGTAAGGTCACCGGTTGTTTCAATAACAGTAATCAAGTAGATAAAAGCAATAGGGAGGAAGGCTTGCCAATCAAAAGCGAAACCGTATTTAAATGGGACTGGGATACTCAATAGCGGTTGAGATGCAAAAGAAACCATTGGCGCTTTGCCCATCAGAATAGCAACGCCCCACCCTACAACCAATCCGACTAAAATCGACGACAGCCTTACCATGGTGTTGTTGCTTAGGTTAAGTGCCACTATGGTTCCGAGCACAATCGCACCCAACATCAAATTGCTTCCAGAACCAAAATCTTCTGCGCCAACACCACCAGCGATATCAGTGACGCCGACTTTAATCAAAGAGACACCAATCGTCGTGATAACGATGCCGGTCACAACGGGCGTGATCACCACTTTCAACTTTTCGATAAAACGCGATAGGACAATTTCGACAAACGCACCGAAGAAACAAACGCCAAAAATGGTCGCCAGCATCTCATCCGGGCCACCGCCATTCGCTTTAACAAGAAAACCCGCACCTAACACAGAACCTAAGAACGCAAAGCTGGTCCCTTGGACACAGATCATCCCTGCGCCAACTGGCCCTATTTTTCTAGCTTGTATAAAAGTTCCAACCCCAGACACCATCAGTGCCATGCTGATCAAATAAGGGATGTGTTCACCCAACCCTAAAACACCGCCAATAATGAGCGTGGGTGTGATAATGCCAACAAAGCTGGCTAATACATGCTGCAGCGCCGCGTAACTGGCTGCTTTGACTGATGGTCGATCGTCTAATCCGTAGATCAATTCACTGTTCTGTTCCATGTGACTTCCTTTATGTATTTTTTATTGTATACAATTTACATAAAGGCAATAGAGCAACATATATGCCAATGGTTTAACATCATATTTATCAATCAGTTAAGTTTTCAATCAGTCCAACGTTGCACTATAGAGCAACAATGTCGGCTTGTTTTAGTGCAACCGATAGTTTATCCGATGTTCCTAAATTAAGCCCTACAGACACAAAAAAAGGATTGGTATCGCTACCAATCCTCTTTAGGGGGTGTTTCGGTTTTTCTACCTATGGAAGGCAGTAACGCTATTACTCGTAATCAGTCGCGTACGTGTCTTCATACGTATGTGAGTAAAATTCGAATAGGTTGCCAAACGGGTCTTCTAGGTAAACCATTTGCGCTTGTTTTAGTTCGTCTTCTGGGTGGTAACGCATGATGTCCATACGAACCTTACCGCCAAACTCTTCAACGCGCTTAATAGCTGAATGAAACTGCTCTTTTGGAAGCTGTAGACAGAAGTGGAAGATGCCTAAGCGAGAGAAATCAACTTCGTGACGCTCTTGGCGTTCTTTCATTTCGAACAGCTCAACACCGATGCCATCAGATGTGACTAGGTGTGCAATGTTGAAGCCTTTGAAGCCTTCACCAAATACTGCGATACACATACGGCCGATTGCTGATTCGCGCTCTTCCATCACTTTGGTATTGTTCATTACGATTCTTAGACCCAGAGCTTTCGTATAAAACTCAACGGCTTTGTCCATATCGCCAACCATGATGCCTACGTGATTCATTTTCATAACTTGCTCCAAATTCGTTTTTAATTCTGTGCGTTTCGAAGACTGGCTTCGATGTTTCGTTTCGATGGAGAGAGTATATGGAGATATGACGATTAACTGAAATTATCATAAATTATATTAATGATAATTTTTTGTTATTTACAGATTGGTATAACAACTCAACTCAACTCAACTCAACTCGCGTAAAGAAACCGTACTTCCCCTTACCTACATAGATACTGAACCAAATACTGCTTACCTAAATGGAGATCAACCTAAAAAGCATAGCTACTCAAATTGGGGTTGCTGATGTTTGATGGCTTTTGTTAATCGTTTTTGTTGATAGCTTTTACCGATAGTCCTTTCCTTTCGAAGATAGGATTCGCCTATTGAATCTATAGAAATGTCCGATTTCACTAATTTTCGGTGCGAATGCAATATAGCTCCATCGACGCGGGATAGCGTTAAACACTACAAATTAGAAAGAGAGTCGAATCATGATCAACACAGAAATCAAACCATTCAACGCAACAGCATTCAAAAACGGCGAATTCGTAGAAATCACTGAGCAAGACGTTAAAGGCAAGTGGGCTGTATTCTTCTTCTACCCAGCAGACTTCACGTTTGTATGTCCAACTGAGCTAGTTGACCTACAGGACAAATACGCAGAGCTTCAATCTCGCGGCGTAGAAGTTTTCTCTGTATCAACTGACACTCACTTCTCTCACAAAGCATGGCACGATACTTCTGACAAAATCGGCACTATCGAATACTTCATGGTAGGCGACCAAACAGGCAACATCACAAATAACTTCAACGTTATGCGTGAAGGTCAAGGCCTTGCAGACCGTGCAACTTTCCTAATCGACCCTGAAGGCGTTATCCAAGCAATGGAAATCACTGCTGAAGGTATCGGTCGTGACGCTGAAGACCTACTACGCAAGGTTAAAGCAGCACAATACGTAGCCGCCCACCCAGGTGAAGTTTGCCCAGCTAAATGGAAAGAAGGCGAAGAGACTCTAGCGCCATCTCTAGACCTAGTAGGTAAGATTTAATCTAAGCCTATCTAAAAAGAACAAATAAAACGGTTCTACAGGCGCGCTTCGGCCTCCCTCCTAAAGGGCAGTTGCGCGCCACCCTTTCAAAACATCAACACCACAATATTTGCCGACTTGCGCCCCCTTTTTATTTTCCTTTTTCAGCAAGAAGGTATTGGTCAATACCAAGACACAGAATTTAAGAGCAGGCACGATTATGTTAGATCAAGCAATGAAGCAGCAGCTAAAAGCATACCTAGAAAACCTAAAAACCAATGTTCAGTTAGTCCTTAGTCTAGATGACAGCGACACCGCGAACAAACTTCAAGATCTGGCGAATGACATCGCGTCTTTAACCGACAAAATTGAAGTGACTCGAGATGATAGCGCAAGCACTCGCCGCCCTATCATGCAGGTCGTGAACCAAGAGAAAGGCACCGCGATCGGTTTTGCCGGTTTGCCAATGGGTCACGAATTTACGTCACTGGTTCTAGCACTGCTTCATAGTGGTGACCACCCTATCAAGCTTGAAGCGGACGTAATTGAGCAAATTAAAGAACTCGATCAAGAGCTCAATGTAGAAATCTTCATCTCATTATCATGCCAAAACTGCCCAGAAGTGGTTCAGGCATTCAACATGATGTCGGCGATTAACCCGCTGGTTAAGACAACGATGATTGATGGCGCAGCATTCCAAGACGAAGTGAAGTCTCGCGACATCATGGCAGTTCCAAGCGTGTTTATTAATGGTGAGCTATTTGGTCAAGGCCGTATGTCTCTGGCAGAAATCCTCAACAAAGTCGATTCAGGCGCAGCAGAAAAGAAAGCGGCCAACCTAAACGAACAAGCACCGTTTGATGTATTGGTTGTCGGTGGTGGCCCTGCGGGATCTTCAGCGGCTATCTACGCAGCACGTAAAGGCATTCGTACCGGTGTGGTTGCAGACCGATTCGGTGGCCAAGTGATGGATACGATGGCGATTGAGAACTTTATCTCCGTGAAAGCGACGACAGGTCCTAAGCTAGTCGCTAGCCTTGAAGAGCACGTAAAAGAGTACGGTGTTGAGATAATGACTGAGCAGCGCGCTGCGAACATCATCGCAGCCGAAGACACAGAAGACGGTTACATCCACGTTGAGCTAGAGAGCGGCGCAACATTACGATCTCGCACGGTTATCACAAGTACTGGTGCTCGCTGGCGTGAAATGAACGTTCCGGGTGAGCAAGACTACCGCAACAAAGGCGTCGCTTACTGCCCACACTGTGACGGCCCTTTATTCAAAGGTAAGAAAACAGCGGTTATTGGTGGTGGTAACTCAGGCATTGAAGCGGCAATTGATTTAGCGGGTATCGTTGAACACGTAACCGTACTTGAATTTGCAGACACATTGCGTGCCGACCAAGTGCTTATCGACAAAGCAAATGCAACACCAAACATCGAAATCATCAAGATGGCACAAACCACACAAGTGATTGGTGATGGCAACCGTGTAACCGGTCTGGAATACAAAGACCGCAACACCGATGAACTTAAACAGATCGAACTCGCGGGTATCTTTGTTCAAATCGGCCTAATGCCAAACAGCGAATGGTTGAAGGGTTCGAAAGTTGAGCTTTCACCACGCGGTGAAATTGAAATTAACGCTCATGGCGCAACATCGATGAAAGGTGTGTTTGCGGCGGGTGATGTAACAACCGTACCTTACAAACAGATCATCATTGCGATGGGTGAAGGTGCAAAAGCAAGCTTAGGTGCATTTGACCACCTAATCCGTAACTCAGCTCCAGTTAAAGAGGCTGAAACGGCTTAAGCTTTTAACTCAAGTTCCTTAAATATTTGTTAACTTAATTCTTTACTGTTAACGACTTAGTCGACATTTAGACACCACTCCTATGGATTTAGGAGTGGGTTTTTTCTTTGTGATTTATGCCGGTTGATAAAGCATAAAGGCAACCACCATCGCTAAGCTTCCACCCAAGCAACGGTTCACAAACATCATCTGTTTTGGTGATTGCAGTAATTTTTTCAGCATGGTGCCGCAGTACGCCCACACCAACATGCACGGCACACCGGTAATCACCATACCCGCGATAATGGTCACTACTTGAATCAAGTAATCTGCATTCGGAGTAATGAACTGTGAAAACACGGTTAATGAAGCTATCCAACCTTTAGGGTTTAACACCTGCACCAACACACCTGACATAAAACCTGAACGTTTATCTGTGGTGCTTTCTTCGATTTGCATGTTAGCAATCGACCACGCCATGAACAGCAAATAAGCCGCACCAGCGTATTTCAAAATGTTGTATAGCTCTGGATAAAGGGTAAATAGGCTCACCAAACCGACACTGGAACCGGCCAGTACGATGATGATGCCAACAGCGTTCCCAGAGATAAAAGGTAAAGTCGCAGCAAACCCATAACGACTTGAAATCCCAAGTAATGCGATATTGCCTGCCCCAGGGGTAATTGCAATTGATGTTGAAAATAGCAAGAACGCCAGCATTAATTGAGAGCTCATTTCCTCTCACTCCTAATAAGTAAAGTATTTATACGGAGAGAGTTTACAGATTCGACTAGGAATTAAATTGCTATATAGGCTAATATTAATGCAAATTTGAGCAAGACTTTTCTAAAAACACCATGAAACAGAAAGAATCCACCAAAGAAGTGTTAGATGACACAGATATCGCCATCTTAGAACATATCCAACAAGACGGACGCATGAGCAACAGTAAGCTCGCAGAGAAAGTGAACCTCAGTGAAACTCCATGTTGGCGCCGCTGGAAACGCATGGAAGAAACTGGCTATATCGATGGTTACGCCGCGAAGCTAAACCGCAAAAAGCTTGGTTTTCATGTAGCTGGTTTTACTCTTGTGACATTGGGTAACCATGAAGTTGAAAACACGGAACCGTTCGAAGAGTTTGTCGAAGTAACCGATTGGATTCCTATGTGTCACTGTATTGCAGGCGGCGCCGACTATATGATTCAAGTGCTAGCGAAAGATTTGGAAGAGTACTTTGAGCGTATTAGCTCAATCAGGCGAGTAAAAGGCGTAAGTGCGATTCAGTCGAATATCTCGGTTAAAGAGTTGAAAAACAGCTATAAGTTGCCTCTTGGGGACTAGTTCACTTCTCCTGACAGCCCTTTTCTTTAAGCAAAATAAAAGCCCAGCTCCATAGATTTCTAAAACTTAGGGGCTGGGCTTTGTTATTTTGAAACAGATATCGTTTATTTACGCTTGCTATTCACAAGGGTGAGCTAAATGAATCAGCGCCAAACCACCTAGAGACGTTTCACGATACTTCTTATTCATGTCTTTACCCGTCTGATACATAGTGGCGATCACTTTGTCCAATGAAATCAGGCTTTTGCTGTTACGTTTGAGTGCCATTCGTGAAGCATTAATCGCTTTCATCGAGCCCATCGCATTACGTTCAATACATGGCACTTGTACTAGGCCACCAATCGGGTCACATGTCATACCCAATGAGTGCTCCATCGCAATTTCTGCCGCAATGCAAATCTGCTCATTACTGCCACCACGTAGAGCGGTTAAACCCGCCGCTGCCATAGAAGATGAAACACCCACTTCACCTTGGCACCCCACTTCGGCACCAGAAATAGAAGCGTTGGTTTTGTACAAAATACCAATCGCGCCCGATACGGCTAAGAAGTCTTTTAACTGCTTAGTATCCAACTCTTTAATGAAGCGATGGTAATACATCAATACAGCTGGAATGACGCCCGCGGCACCATTAGTTGGTGATGTCACAACTTGGCCACCAGCCGCATTTTCTTCACTCACCGCAAAGGCGAACAAGTTAATCCAATCCATGATTTCCATTGGATCGTTTTCAACGGCCGCATTCGCTTCAAGCTTCTTCAACAAGTTTGGAGCACGACGAGTGACGTTCAAGCCACCATCAAGAATACCTTCAGTTTCAAAGCCACGTTCCATACAACGAGTCATTACTCGCCAGATTTGATCGGCCTTTTCTGAAATAGCATCCGCGCTTTGGAAAGCCGATTCATTTTGTAGAATCATGCCACCCAAACTCATGCCGTTTTGATCCGCCTGAGCAAGCATTTCATCGGCATTTTTGAATGGGAAAGGGACTTCTACGGCTTGGGTTTGAGTGCCATTCTGCAGTTCATCCGCGGTTGCGATAAAACCACCACCAATCGAGTAATAGGTTTCATCTACAATCACATTTCCACTTTGGTTAA
Organism: Vibrio sp. NC2; assembly: GCF_025195005.1. NCBI lineage: Bacteria > Pseudomonadati > Pseudomonadota > Gammaproteobacteria > Vibrionales > Vibrionaceae > Vibrio > Vibrio sp. NC2. The sequence goes on along the minus strand of NZ_JANVFC010000031.1, from coordinate 34,854 downwards.
ACGCGGTAATCATCATGCCGTTTTCATGCAAAGGCAGATTGTCTTCGTGGAATAGCATGTCGGTTTGGTAGTTAAAGCCAATGGTGTGACTGCCACTCAGCTGCATTTCACCACTGTTGATAGCAAGGCGCATCGCTTCATTAGCGCTGGTGATTTTAATGGTGTCTGGCTTATTGCCGAGTAAACCCAAGATGGTTGCTCTGTCAGTGTGATGCCCTATTCCGGTTAACGATAACGAACCATATAAATCAACTTGAACACGAACGACTTCTGCGATTCTATCGGCGATTAATTGTGTGAAATGGAAACCCGCAATCATTGGGACGTTGGTGTGTGAGCTTGAAGGGCCAACACCAATTTTATAGATATCAAAAATGGACAGCATAGATTTACCTGTTAAAAATTAACCAGTTGAGAAAGTTTACTCATTAAGAAAGAGCGGCATAAAGCCAATCAGGGATAACAGTACAAGCAGCAATCGTCACAACAGCAAAGACCAACAAGCCGTAATGACTCGCCGTAGGCTTAGCGAACAAATGCTTCTGCTTGGCAATAAATTCGTTTTGTTGCTCGGTAACCTCTCCCCAGAAACGACTGACGACAACACCTAACACTAAGAAAACCACAGTGCCAATCAAGGCAAACCAAGGCCAAGAGATGCCACTGTATTTAGCAATGAACACCACAACTACGCTGCCAATACTGCCTGCAATCACCCCTTTCTCATTTGCCTTTTTAAAGAACAAACCAAGGATGAAAGAGCCAAGGCGAATACCAACAAAAATGGACGTCAGGCTGGCAATCGTCTTAAGCACAGATTCGTTAGAAACCGCCATCAAAGCCGGTACTACAACTGAAGCCGCAGCAACCAAGCTCATCTTTCTTGCCACCGATTCATAATGTGCATCGGAAGCTTTCTTACGGAAAAAGCGCTTATAGAAATCGAACGTTGCGACTGTCGCCATTGAGTTATAAGTAGAATCCAGTGTCGACATAGCCGCTGCCGATAGTGCGGAAATCACCAAACCAACAATGATTGGGTTGGTATGGTTAAACACAAAATCGAGAATTACTTCGTTGCTGTTTTCAAAGCTTTGCTCTTGATAAAAGACACTCAATAGAACGCCCATTACCGAGAAAAACAGATAAATAAAGAACGCGCCGTAACCACAAAGCAGCATCGATTTTTGTGCTGTCTTTACGTTCTTTGTTGCCAACGTTCTTTGAATAATCAGTTGGTTAGTACCATACACACTTAGATGTAAGAAGCTCACGGCAACCACACCCGCCCACAATGTAGTATCAACTCCCAAGTCGAAATCGAGATTGATGATGTTTAGATGTTCAGGAGACAACACCTCACCTGCATCAATCTTCATTAGCAATAAGGCAAAAATAGCAATACTGCCGATGATCAATACCGCCGACTGCAACATGTCTGTCCATATGACGGTTGAGATGCCACCCGCATAGGTATACAAAGCGGTAAATAAGCTGATGTAGATGATTGCCTCGGAGATACTCACCGGCAACACTTGCACCAAGATCAGTGCAACCGCATACAAAATCACACCTGCCGAAATACACTGAACCACAATAAACACGATAGAGTTGATCGTGCGAGCAACAACGCCAAAGCGGTGCTCTAGGTATTCATAAATCGAAGTCAGGCCGAGTTTGTAAAACACAGGGACAAAGAAAACCACAGCGAAAAAGATCACTATTGGATAATTCAAATGGACGCTCATCGCTTCCATGCCTGAGCTATAAACCCAGCCCGGCATGCCCACGAACGTCATTGCGCTGATGTAGGTGGCAAGAATCGACACACCTGCCGTAAACCAACCAAATTGTTTTCCGCCCGTTGAGAAATCGCCACCAACGCTATAACGCTTGTTCACTAAGTAACTGATAAATAGAGTAGTTAGTACATAAAGAGCAATAACCACAAAACTTGAGTACGTAACCATTTTTAGATTCCGTTTATTATATTTCGCAATTCATTCGCCGCCAATAGTACTCAAAAATGGATATTTTCCCTCAAAAACCCACAATAAGTGTGAGTATTGTCACTAAGATAGATGATTAAACACTCTAAATGGCCAAAAAGTCCCAAAACAACGATCTAATGAGATCAAGATCACTAAAATGCACAAAATGGGTACGCACTCATTTTAAAATTGACTTTGATCACGGATCTAATAACCACAAAAATTCTATTATCTCTCCCGAAATGAAGATGGTGTGGTGATATTCAATAACCGTCACACAATAATCGAAACTAAAAACACCCTATAAAAAATAAAGGTTTATCGGTCATGACTACTAAAAAACACATGAGCGAAGTTCCTATGATTCAAAGGGTAGCTGCTTATCTTGCAATTCTAGTTGGCTACTTTTTCTATTGTTATAACTTTGTAATTATTGACTACGTACGCCCATACATCGTTGATGCGTATGATGGTATTAACTTGGCGGATACCGCTCAGTTCTATACATGGCAGTCGGTTGGTGCACTGATTGGTGCTCTGAGCTGTGCATGGGTGGCATCAAACTTTGGTAAGAAATCGACTCTTATTGTCATCACTGCACTGAACGGTGGCGCAACCATCATCAACATGATGTTTACTGACTACGCGATGTGGGCAGCAATGCGTTTCATCATCGGTATTTCTTTAGGTGGTTACTTCACGGTAGCGGTAAGCCTGATGATAGGCCTATTTACACCAACGGTTCGCGGTAAGTTAACCGCATTCGCTTCGTCTATGTTCTCGGTTGCTCTGATGGCAATGGGTGCGTACGCGGCGTTCATTTCTAGCGTTGATGCACCTTGGCAGAGCCTAATGTGGGTGGGTGGTATTCCTCCTCTCGTTGCTGCAGCACTGATGATCTTCATCCTGCCTAGCGACAAGAAAGTGATCGCTTACGGTGAAGAAGATCAAGCCGCGGCTGAAGCATCGAATAAACCAGCGAAGAAAGGTTCTTGGGGTGAAATGCTAAGCGCGCCTTACCGCAAGCTAACCATTACTTGTCTACTACTGGCTGGCCTTAACTTCTATGGCTACCAATTCTTCTCTGGCTTCGTGACAACGTACCTGAAAGAAGTTCGCCAATTTGACGGTTCAACTATCGGCATCATCTTCTCTATCTCTGCATTCGGTTCTCTATTCGGTGCTTGGGTATGGGGTGCAATCGCCGACAAATACGGCCGTAAAGTGAACGCGTTTGGTTTCATCCTTGCGGGTGTCATGGCTTCAGTATTCTTCGTCGCACCAAGCGACGTGATGATCGGCAGCCTAAACATGCTGGCTATCCTAGGTCTTATCTACAACTTCGGTCTGTCTGCTTCTGCAGTATGGGGTGGTTACTTCTCTGAATTGTTCCCAGCTCACCTACGTAGCTTCGGTGCAGCGCTGTTCCACGGTGGTCGTATCATCGGCATGTGGGCTCCAATGGTGTTGGTATTCATCCAAGAGCGCAGCGACCTTGCGACAGCAATGTGGGGTTCACCAATCGTATGGATTCTGGCTGGTCTACTGTGGCTATCTCTACCAGAAACATTGAAAGGCGGCATTTTCGACAAGAGCAAAAAAGCGGAAACAGCAAAAGCTTAATCCCCTTTAGTTGAAGACTTCTAAAAGTTGAAAACCTCTAGAAGTTGAAGACCTCTAAAGACACGAAATAAACATCAATCCGGCTGAGAAGTCAGCCGGTAACAAAATCCGAATCGAGTCCTGTTCCGAATGTTGGCTCGACAACAAAAAAGAGAATTTACTATGTCTAAATATCAAGAAGCTAAACGCATTGTTCGCGATTACTTTGACGCTATCGAAAACGCAACACACGAGAACGTTGCTGAAGTTTTAAAAGCGCACACGTCTGAAGATTACTTATGGCGCGGTGTTTACCCATTCCGCGAGCAAGAAGGCGCACAAGCAGCGGCTGACGTATTCTGGGCGCCAATGATGAAATCAATGACACGCATGCAGCGTCGTCAAGATATCTTCATCGGTGGTAACAACGAAGTTAACCCAGATGAAATTTGGGTAATGAGCATGGGTCACTTCATGGGTCTGTTCGACGCTGAATACCTAGGCATGCGCCCTACTGGCAAAATCATGAACGTTCGCTACGCAGAGTTTAACTGTGTGGTTGATGGCAAAATCACAAAGACAGGCCTGTTCCTAGATCTTCTAGGCATGATGGACCAAGCGGGTTGCTACCCACTTCCACCATCAACAGGTAAGCACTTCGTTTACCCTGGCCCACGTAATCACGATGGTCTGTTGTTTGAAGATGCGGCTCCAGAAGAAGGCGTTGCAACGCTTGCTCTAGTAAACAAAATGGTTGATGACCTGTCTGCTCTTAACGACAGCGGCGCGATGGGTTGCCCACCAGAAGTACTAGCGAAGAGCTGGTCAAAAGACATGATTTGGTACGGCCCATGTGGTATCGGCGCGTCTTACACTATTCCTCGCTACCAACAGCAACACCAACTTCCTTTCCGTAACAACCTGAAAGACAAGAAGTTCAACGGTCACGTTTGTCGTTTCGCTGAAGGTAACTTCTCTTGTTTCTTCGGTTGGCCAAACCTATCAAACACACCAACAGGTGGCTTCCTAGGTATGACTGGCGGCGAAGTGCGTGCAAACATGCAAGTGGTTGACGTTTACTACCGTGACGGCGACAAACTGTCTGAGAACTGGGTTCTTATCGACCTTCCTTACTGGCTACAACAGCAAGGTCTGGACGTGTTCGAACGTACTTCATCTATCATGAACCCTACGCTGTAACCATGTCCTATTGTCTACCTAGTCCTTACCTACGCTAGGCAGGCATGACTGCCGAGGGCTCCTTCTCGCCCTCGGCAACTTGCTCCACCCAAGATAACCAACTTGTGCCTCACGGATGGGCACACCCTGCCAAACCATTACCTATATAACGGGCTTGAAAGCACGGTGGCTTTCTGCGGCCTGAATAAAGAGAACAACAATGAACAAGTCGATACTTTCTGCAGTGATCCTGACGGCACTTACATCAGGTTCAGCTTTTGCTGCACACACTTTTACCAATGACGCGGGCGATAGCCTTACTTTAGACGGTCGTTTCGACGTTCGTTACCAAGACAAAGGTGGCGATCATAATGGCGAATGGAACAGCGGTAGTTCTCGTTTCGGCCTTAAAGGTCAAATGGGACTAGACAACGATTGGACTGGCTTTGGCCATGCCGAATGGGGTTATAACTCGGGCGCTAACGGCGATAACATTTACGACCGACTTCTATACGCAGGCGTAGAGCACGAGAAATACGGCAAGATCGCAGCAGGTACTAAGCAGTGGTCTACCTTCTACGATGTGGCTTGGTTTACCGATATGGGTCGTGTGTTTGGTTCACGTGGTTCTGGTTACTACAACCTATCTGACTGGGGCATTTCATCAGGCACAGGCCGTGCTGAAAACTCGATAACTTACCGCAACAGCATTAACGACAACTGGAAATACGGCTTCACTTACCAAACAACTCGTGAAGATGTCGCTGTATCAACAAGATTCAACCAAACGAATTCAGATACTGTTACGCTGAAAAACGGTATCGGTGCTTCAACGCTGTACACCGTTATGGATGGCCTAACGATTGGTTTAGCGTACCATCAGAATGAGTTTGATGATGTGGATAGCACAGTTCAAAACATCAAAGATGGCGACACACAACGCATAGGTTTATTAGGTGTAAACTACACTAATGATGGACTATTTGTTGGTTTCACCTACAGCCAAGGTTCAAACTGGGAGACCACCAGCCAATCTGAATTCTACGACCACCGTGGTGCTGAATTCTTCACCTACTACCACTTTGAAAATGGTCTACGTCCAACCTTTAACGTTAACTACTTAACGGATACAGACGACAACGCAAATGGCTATGAGCGTCAGTTGATTATCCCTGGCCTTGAGTACCACTTTAAGAAGAACAAGTTCTTAGTATGGACGGAGTACCAATTCGACAACGGTAAAGATTCATACAATGGTGTGAAATACGAAAACAACGATGATCAGTTCGCTGCCGGCATTCGTTACTACTTCTAACGATGTAGCGGTATGTAATTCATTTTTGAGTAAATTCGTAATCTAAAGCTCTGCTTCTAAGCAGAGCTTTTTAGTCACTATTTATTTAAAGCTACATTTTTGTAGCGACATTTGTAGCGACACAGTTAATGGGTTGTACCCAACATAGAATTCAAAATAACCATTATTCCTTATTTTTCATATCATTCGTTGGCATTACTTTATGAGTACGTACCTAATCATGTTACTCTGTGCGCAGTCAATTTGGTTCAAAAGTATGGTCTATGAACTCTCCAAAACACTCCACGGCGTCAAAGCCAACCGTCACATCTAAAGATGTCGCTAAGCTTGCTGGCGTTTCTCAATCAACTGTATCTCGCGTATTTGTACCGGGCAGTTCAGTGTCTGAAAAGACCAAGCAGAAAGTGTTCGATGCAGCAAAATCGTTGAATTATCGTCCCAATGCCTTTGCCCGCAGTCTGACGACAAATGAATCCAAATTGATTGGCTTAGTTTTCCCAGATGCCGACTACCCTATTCACATGAAAACACTGCAGCTTATCTCTACTGAGCTACAAAAACAGGGGTACTCTGCGGTATTGATTCCTTGGCAAGTTGATGGAAACGATAACCACTCTATTCCTAACATCTTCCAGTACCGTGTTGATGGCGTGATTGCCGCTTCTGCGACCTTTAATAAGTCGCTTTATGAAGAATGTGAAGAGTTCGATATCCCTATTGTTCAGTTCGCGCGTGTTGTTGAGGGGACTAAGAGTAGCCATGTGGTGAGCGACAACTACGCTGCAGGTCAATTTGCTGCTCAGCACTTTCATAAACTTGGTATCAAGTCAGCCACTTACCTCACAGGTAACGTCCCGACATTTACCAATGGCGAGCGCCAAGTGGGTTTCTGCACAGAATTTGAAGACTTAACTGGCAAACAGGCTCGCGTGATTGAAGCTGACTACGATTACCTTGATTCACTCGAGATCATCAGAGCCATGTTCAAAGAAGCTTCTCATCCTGAAGCCATATTTTGTGCGACGGACAATCTCGCTATGGCAGTGATGGACGTGGCTCGTTTAGAGTTCGCGCTCCGTATCCCAGAAGACCTACAAGTGATTGGGTTTGATGACATCCCACAAACTCAGTGGCTGAACTACCAATTGACCACTTTCAAGCAGGATTTCCGACGCCTTGCACGTGAGTCCGTGAAGATTGTCGTTAGCCAGATTCAAGAACAAGACACCAGCTTAGTGAAATTAATGGTGCCGGTTCAATTTGTAGAACGTAACACTACATTGAAAGTAAAATAGCGTTTTCTTCAGCCTTTGTTTGCATGATTAAAACACGCTTTTAAACAACCAAAATACAAAAAATCCCGTTGGCGACGATTAGAGTCTCCAACGGGATTTTGTATTTCTACTCAGCCTTTTCTGCCCCAACTACTTGAGACAAGTGCGTATTAATTACCTACACCACCTGTTTTTTCAGCTGGTAAATCTGGTGTCACTGGGGGCCAATCTTGGAAGGTTGCTAGATGTTGTTGAACAGCAGCTTGAGCAGGACCAAATGCCCACATTTTCTGCCCCATCCATTTCAAGTACATGCCCGACTCTTCTGCCGCTCGCTCGTATGGGTCACGACGTAAGTTAAACAGCAATGGTGCGTTTAGCTCCTCTTTCGGACCACTCCAGCCATGGTTTTGGACCACAAAGTGCGCCTTCCAATCGCCAATACGAACCGCTTGTAGCTTGTCTCGTTCGTAGTAGTAGATCTCTTTACGATTTGACTCGCCTTTCTCTGTTAGCATGTCCACTTGGTTGTAACCATCAAGGTGCGCTTTAAAGCCATCGTGACCTTTCAGCATTTTCTCTTTTAGATCCGTTGGACCACCAGCCGCAGCGACCAGAGTTGGTAACCAGTCCATACCATCAAAGATGCCATTGCCTACAGTGCCTGCAGGAATTTTACCCGGCCAACTCACAAGTGCAGGAGCGCGAACGCCACCTTCCCAAGTTGTGCCTTTTTCGCCATGGAATGGTGTCATACCTCCATCTGGCCACGTCATGATCTCAGGACCATTATCCGCAGTGAAAATGATGATGGTGTTATCGGCAATACCGAGTTCTTCCATTTTGGCCATCATTTCACCAACATGGTCATCAAGATCTTTCATGACCACTTCTTGAAGTCCCCAACCGTTTTGGCCAAGCATGGCTTCGTATTCAGGTGACAGGTGCGTCCAAACGTGACCACGTGATGGACAGTACCAAGTGAAGAATGGCTTATCCGCTTCAACCGCCCTTTCGATGAAGTTGATCGCGTGTTTATTAACTTCATCGTCGAGTGTACGCATACGCTCAATCGACAATGCACCATCATCTTCGATCGTTTGACCGCCTTTGCCATCTGATCTTGCGTAAATGACATTACGAGGTGCAAAGGCATCCAAAGATCCATCTTTTGGCCAATCTGGATCTTCCGTGTATTCCATTGCATTCAAGTGATACAACCAACCCCAATACTCATCAAAACCGTGCATCGTCGGTAAGAATTCATCTCTATCACCAAGGTGGTTTTTACCAAACTGCCCCGTGACATAACCCATGGTTTTAAGAACCTCAGGAAGCGTTGGCGTGTCGGCACTTAAACCAACTGGGCCACCCGGTAACCCAACTGAGTGCATGCCTGTTCGAACAGGAAGTTGCCCAGTTAAGAATGCGGAACGCCCCGCCGTACAAGAGGGTTGTGCGTAATAATCAGTCAGTAGCATGCCCTTTTCAGCAATACTATCGATGTTCGGTGTTTCGCTGCTCATCACACCATTGTGATAAGCACTCAGGTTTGAGATCCCAATATCATCCGTGAAGATAACAAAAATATTCGGTTGCTCTTGGGCTGACCATGCTGATAGCGAAAAGCTACTCAACACACTCAGAGTAACAAGGTGAAAAATCCTTTTCATAGAATGTCCTTATACTGTTTCAGATTGTTCTTTATGAATCATTTTTATTCCTACCAAACCAAAGCCAAGCTCCAATAGTAGATAGACGACAAGTAGCCAGTGAGGCATGCCATCTATCACCAAGCTAATGACTCGGCCGGCAGCCAAACCCAACATGAAGACCACCAAACTGTAAAGTGCTGGCAATCGATATTTCTTTAATAACGCTCCTGCTATCCAAAACAAAGCCAATGCTAAGTACAACCCCATCACTGCACGAAAGATATGTGTGACATTGATAGGGCTAGCATCGATTCCGAAAAGGTAATCCAGAGAAATAGCTGGTGCATACCCGTAAGACAATGCAATAGGCGTTAATCCCAAAACCGCGACGAACAAAAAAATACTCTGTAACTTCATATCCTCACTCTTTAAATTTGGCTCTTTTTAAAAAACATAGTCTACAATCAGCAATATACAAGTTGCATATATGAAAAATGGATAATGAATACATACATTTATAGTATGTTTTCTTCAAACCGGATAAGGATATCAATATGGCTAAATGGCATTACCTACTCGCATCAGCATTGGTCGCTAGCTCAACCGTAAATGCGCAACAGGCCGACTCAAAAACAGACACTAAAAAATGGCAACACAGCATTGAAATTTACGCACTGGCGCTGAATATTCGTGGCGATACCACCATTGGTAATTTGTCCAGTGATGTTGATGTTGACCCAGCGTTCATCGTGGATCATTTGGATATGGGAGCGATGCTTCGACTAGAGGGGGTCTATAACAATCAGTGGGGTTATTACGTTGACTACAGCTACATGAAACTGAGCGGAAAGTCAGATTCAATCATCGGCAACACAGGTATTCTTAATGGCAAGCTTGAGATCAGACAAGGCGTTTTAGAAGCAAAAGGCTTTAAACGCTACCAATACGACATTGGTACCATTGATTATATGGTTGGATTACGTTGGTGGGATAACGATATTGATTCCAAACTCTACACAAACAGCGGGACAACCCTGAATTCAAGATCTTTAGAAGAAGATTGGATTGATTATCTGATAGGCGTTCGCTGGATCAAGGAACTCAACAAAAATTGGACTGTGCATACGAGCTTAGATATGGGCTTAGGAAGCGATACCGACTTTACCTCATCCCTGTTAACTGGCGCTCGATACCAGATAAACAGTTGGTCTGACTTAAATATCGCATACAAATCCACTTGGGTTGATTACGAAAACAAAGGTACCTTTGAATACGATACCGCTTCGCAAGGGTTCCTGATTGGTTGGGCTGCTCACTTTTAATTAGAGAGTCAGGATGTTAGAAATTTAGGTAAGCCAGATTCATGGCTTACCTTTCAAACGAAGTCTACCTTTCACGAAAAGCTGCTGGTGACTTACCTATGGATTCACAGGGTGTGGCACAATACATTCTTTCTTCATGATAGTTAAGCCAGCTTCGAGAGTTTCTGTCCAAGCTTGTTCAACGCTTTCATCATAGTGAGGATCGTATTTTTTAACCGTATTGAGTAACGAATTGAACCACTCGTTGAGCTCAATCTCGGAAATATCCAGTCCTAAGTCTTTATGCCTTTTACCCAATTTCTTTACTGAGTTACGCACGCTCGGCAGACCAGCAGAATTATAGATAAGAATGATCGAGGCTTTAAGCATCTTGGTTTGCTGCTCTAACCCTATCTTTTCAAAACGTTCTGAAAACCTTGGATTATGCTCGCAAAAATCCGCCAGAAAGCTCTCCAAAAATTCTTGGTCAATCCGGCAGCGCTCAAAGCTTTCATAAAACAGTTCGTTCGGTTTCATCTAGCAAGTCCTTTGCAATAGTCAGCAGGTTTTTAAAATAACAGGTTAGTTCAGAGCAGCGATAAACTAACTCCGAACTATCAACACACTCTAATTATACGCCACTGTGGCATATTTTGAACGATGACATAAGACGAACTGTGGCATAACGTAAACTATGACATAAAGCGAACTATGGCATAAAGTGAGTTGCACAGATCTTGTTTCCATCAGGATCTCGCAAATAAGCCATGTACAAGCGGCGCTCATCAGAACCTCTCGCTCCGGGGCCATTTTCAATGCTGGTACCGCCATTTTCGACGCCAACTCGATGCCAGTCATCTACAACTTCAGGAGAAGACGCAAGAAAACCCACCGTCATGCCGTTGCCGTGAGTCGCAGGCTGACCATCAATCGGCTTCGTTAAGCCCAACACACCCGTTTGGCTAACGTAAACACAGCGCCCTTTAGGGTCAACAGAACCTTCGCTATAACCAAGCACTTTCATGATTGGGTCATAAAAAGCCTTCGCGCGTTCAATATCTTCGGTACCGAGAAAAACATGGCTGAACATAACTAACCTCTTCTTTTATTGAAAGAGCCACCTAAACTAGACCTATAATTCGTGTTTGTCTAGGCACGCTATTCGGTCACAACTGTTGCTTAACCCATTGAGCAAACACCTGAAACTTAGTTCGCTGCTCCATGCCTTTCGGACACACTAGATCATACCCTTTGCCCGATTCAATGCTCATAAGAGGCGCGACCAACAAGCCTTGTTCAATCTGCGGTGTCATAAACTCTAGCCGCCCTAGTGCCAGTCCCATCGATAATATCGCCGCATCCATCGCCAAGCGGTTATCGCTGTAATAGTCACACTGAAGTGCGCAGTTGGTATCACTTTGAGCTTCATACAACCAACGCTGCCACGCAGTGATATCGCCACTGTGAATGAAGCGAACATCGTCTAAGTGTTGAATGCCTTGGTCTAGTTTGAAGTGTTTCGCGTATTCAGGGCTGCACACAGGAGTTCTTACTCCACTGAATAATCGCTCGCTGTAATGGTTTGGGTAATGGCCTTCGCTATAGAAAATTGCCACGTCATAAGGTTCAAACTGGAAGTCTGACTGGCTCTGTTTAGTTTGCAGTTTGATGCTTAGATTCGGATACAAGCGTCTGAATTCTGGCAAACGTGGCATTAACCACGAGGAAGCAAAATAAGGCGATGTCGCGATGTACAACTCCCCACTTAGCTCACCCGTTTGAATATCCATGAGTTCGGAAAAGATAGACTCAAACGAGACGTTCAACATGGATAACACGCGCTGACCTTCTGGCGTCAGTTCGAGCTTTCTTGTCTTGCGCACAAACAGGTTGAACTTCAATTGTTGTTCGAGTTTTTTGATCCGATGGCTGACCCCTCCCTGAGTTAAGAAGAGCTCATCGGCGGCAAGTGTAAAACTTAAATGTTTAGCCGCAACACTAAAGGTGTGCAGCAGTGACAATGTTTGTTGGCGATTTTCGAATAGCCCCATGCATTAACCCCACTAATTCATAAGTCGTCATAACTGGTTTGTCGGTGTATGTAACCATCATATAAATTAAACCAAGTAATCTACAACATAAAATGGTGAACAGCATGCAACAGAAACAAAAACTCAAAGTAACCGTGATTGGTGGTGGCTCAAGCTACACCCCAGAGCTCATTGAAGGACTGCTCAAGCGCCATCACGAATTACCTATCTCTGATCTGTGGTTGGTCGATATCGAACAAGGCATGGAAAAAGCAGAGATAATCGCGGCGCTCACCAAGCGAATGATAAACAAAGCAGGCTGTGAGATTAATGTTCACCTCACCACAGATCGAAAATCAGCCCTGAAAGACGCTAATTTTGTCTGCTCACAATTTCGCGCAGGAAGAATGGAAGCAAGATTACGTGACGAAAGGATTGCTCTGAAGTATCGCATGATCGGCCAAGAGACCAATGGCTTGGGTGGCTTCTCTAATGCGTGCCGAACCATTCCGATTGCACTCGATATAGCGAAAGAGATGGAAGAACTGTGTCCGAATGCGTGGTTACTCAACTTCACCAACCCATCAGGCATGGTAACGGAAGCACTGATTAAGCACTCAACCATTAAAACCGTTGGTCTATGTAACGTTCCCGTCAACATGGAGCTAGGCGCGGCGAAAATGCTCGACGCAGAACGTAAAGATATCACGATGCAAATTGCCGGATTAAATCACCTAGTGTGGGCTCATAAGGTGCTTCATAAAGGTGAAGACAAGTTGGCAGAACTCATCGAACAACTCCTTGGTGGTAACGATCAAATGATGCCAAAGAACATCCCTCCCTTTGAGTGGGACGCAGAATTGATTCGTTCTCTGAACATAGTTCCTTGTGCTTACCTACGTTACTACTACCAATCCAGAGACATCTTAGACAAAGAGTTTGCTGCGTCTGAAAACAGCACCAATCGCGCAGATTTAGTTGCCAAGGTTGAACAGCAGTTGTTAGAAATCTACAAAGATCCCATGCTCGATACCAAGCCTAAATTGTTAGAAGAACGAGGCGGTGCTTACTACTCTGAAGCGGCCTGCGAGCTGATGAGCAGTATTCACAATAACAAACGTTCTATCATGCACGTCAACACTCGCAACAATGGTGCGATTCAAGGGTTACCCGATGACTGTGCGGTAGAAGTAAGTTCAGTAATCACCAGCAGTGCAATCCTGCCACTGAACGTTGAACCTTTTGATAGCGACACGCTGCGCTTGATTCAGCAGATGAAAGAGTTTGAAACCTTGACCGTTAAAGCGGCGATGACGGGTGACATCGCAACAGCAAAACGTGCCCTGATCTTAAACCCTATCGTCGATAGTGGTTCGCATATCGACGAGGCTTTGCAAGAAACCATTCGCGAGAACTTAGACTTCATGCCTGCGTTCGCTCATCGACTCGCTTAATGTGGCCTTTGTTAGCCGCTAATAAGCTCGGTGATAACAGCTAATAAGCTCAGTGATAACAAGCTAATGAGCTCAATGACAGCAGAGCTAATTCAAGATATTGAATCCAAATCTTTTAATAAGAGGTCATGATGAAATTGATACTCAACGCCGATGATTTCGGCCTCACTGAAAGCGTGAACCACGGCATCGTCGACTGCTTTAAGGCGGGGTTGGTTAAGTCGACCACCATCATGATGAATCAACCGGGTACACAGCACGCGATTGAGCTCTATCATCAAGGTTTAGTCCCTGAAGTTGGCTTGCACTTTACGGTCACCGCAGGCAAACCACTGACTTCACCAGGGCAGGTTCCGAGCTTAGTCGACGAACACGGACACTTCTTTAGCAACGTCACCCTGTTCGATAAATCAGATGTGGATGAAGGTGAGGTGATGCTCGAACTCAACGCGCAATATCAAGCCGCTGTCGATGCCGGTTTAAAGATTAACCATATCGACAGCCATCACTTTGGTGGTGTATTTAAATCTCTAAAAGCAGCGTTTACCCGCACAGTGAATCGCATTGGTTTGCCAGTTAGACGAATCGATAACATCCTAAGTGGCCAAGATGCACTACAAGTGCCAACGCCAGACGCTTTCGACATGCGTTTCTTTGACGAAGGCGTATCACTGAATGGCCTGCAAGATTTATTACTGAGCTACCAAGCTATGATGCCTGACGGTGTGCTTGAGTTAATGTGCCACCCTTCATCAGTGGCAAGTGAACAGCTTAAGTCCCTATCAAGCTACAGTGGTAAACGCGTCGAAGAGCATCAGCTTCTCACTAGCCCTGCACTAAAACAGTGGTTGGCTGAGCATCAGATTGAGTGCATTGGATTCAACGATCTCAGATAGTTTTTTTAATTCAGGGCTACTCAACGATCCGTTGTGCGCCCTGTCCTTGGTCATGCAGAATATCTTCAGGGTTCAACAAGTGGCATTTCTGCATACTCAAACACCCACAGCCGATACAACCTGTTAAGTTCTCTTGTAGCGATTTAATCTGCGCCATTTTACTGTCGAGTTGCCCCTGCCACTTCTTAGCAACGCGCTCCCAATCTCGCTTAGTCGCGGTATGGTTCATCGGCAGTGTCGATAACTCTTCGGTGATCTCTTCCAGCGTGAAGCCTATTGACTGCGCGACTTGTATCAGCGCGATTCGACGCAACATCGCCGACTGATACCTGCGTTGATTTCCGTTAGTACGAATCGAAGCAATCAACCCCTTGGTTTCGTAAAAACGTAGGGCCGAAGGAGCCACGCCACTGCGCTCAGCCAACTGGCCTATGGTGAGGTATACGATGTTTCTCATTGTTACACTATCCCTGAGATCATAAATATTTAAAGCTTACTTTAACTTTAGAATAGCGACCTATTGTTACCTTAACCAGTTAATGTCCTTAAACTTTGACAACGGGCGCAATGAAAAGAAACCACGCAAATAGCTGCTGTGTTTTATTGTGGTGTTCTCGCTCTCTAAATCTGAATCATGATAGATTTCAGGCTCTCGGCCATTTCGGCATTGATGATCTCTCCCGTTTCTACATTAAAGTTGTCGTAGAAACTCGGCACCGACATCGAGCCCTTCACATCAGCATCAAAGTAAGGTGCCGAATTTACCGCAGACGACAACACAGAGCTTGCGCCGCCTGGGCCTGGTGATGTGGAGAGCATAACAACAGGTTTGCCTTGGTACACTTTCATGTCGATTCGTGATGTCCAATCAAACACATTCTTAAAGGCTGCGGTGTATGAGCCGTTGTACTCTGCAAAAGAGATGACAATAGCATCTGCTTCGCTAATCTTGCTGAAAAAGCGCTGTGCGTGTTGATGAACGCCAGACTCTTTTTCTCTGTCTTCACTATAAATAGGCATCTCGAAATCATTAAGATCGAGCACCTCTACTTGTGCGCCCTCAACTAAGCTTGCGGTGTACGCTGCCAATTGTTGGTTAATCGATGCTTTACTGTTGGTCGCGCCAATCGCTAATACTTTCATTGTTGATCCCTGTTCATTTTTCTCACCTTTATGCACTCATGACTTCAATTATGGAGCTCAAAGTTCATAACTGAAGATTCGTAACGTCTGTTTGATAACATCAAAACCTGCACTAGGCGACAAGGTGATAGATTGTGTTTTTAGATTGGGGACGATGATAAAACCTCAAGTTAACTTTAGGTAAAGCGATATTTTAAAAAATAGGAAATAACTTAAAAACACTTATAAAGCAGTTAATTACGAAAGGTTAAACATAGGTTGGCATTACACAGACAAAAATAAGCACACCCAAAATACAGTGAGCGTGCTTTATCGAAATACTATTTACTGAAGTTGATTTAGTGAACTGACACCAGAGTAAGCGACACCGGATAGCTCGGCCATTTCGCGATTCCATGTAGCCAAATCGTGAGGATTAAACTGATTCAAATGGTCATGACCGCACGCTCTCGCCATCACTTGCATCAATTCAGTCGAAGCTTCGAAGAAGTTCTTCAATTGGTTCGATGCCTTCTCGACATTTAACCGTTGGCGTAAATCGGCTTTTTGAGTCGCGATGCCCGCCGGGCAATTATTGGTGTTGCACATTCGGGCGGCAACACACCCTATCGACTGCATGGCACTGTTTGAGATGGCGACTCCATCAGCGCCAAGCGCCATCGCTTTTACAAAGTCCATCGGAACACGAAGCCCACCAGTAATGATTAAGGTGACTCTGTCACTGACGCCTTGCTTGTCTAGATAAGCTCTGGCACGAGCAAGCGCAGGAATAGTTGGCACACTAATATGGTCACGGAACATTTCTGGCGCCGCCCCAGTACCACCGCCTCGACCATCCAAGATGATGTAATCGGCACTAGCATCCAATGCGAACTGAATATCCTCTTCAATATGATTGGCACTCAACTTGAAGCCAATTGGGATCCCGCCAGTCACTTCTCGAACTCGGTCGGCGAACTTTTTGAAATCCTCGACGGTTTTTAGATCAACAAAGGTGGGTGGAGAAATCGCGGCTGTACCTGCTTCAATACCACGCACCTCAGCGATTTTTCCGATATTCTTCGCCCCCGGTAGGTGACCACCTGTTCCGGTTTTAGCACCCTGCCCACCCTTAAAATGGAAGGCTTGGACATTTTTGAGCTTAGATTCATCGTAACCAAATTGTGCGCTGGCTAGTTCGTAAAAGTAACGTGAGTTTGCCGCTTGCTCTTCGGGCAACATGCCGCCCTCACCCGAGCAGATCCCCGTTCCCGCAAGCTCCGCGCCCGTCGCTAAAGAGATTTTCGCTTCTTCAGATAACGACCCAAAACTCATATCAGACACAAATAAAGAGATGTTCAATTTGAGCGGCTTTTTCGCTTTTGGCCCAATAATAAGCTCAGTACCGACGGGCACATGTTCCAACAGAGGTTTGGTCGCCATTTGAGCAACCATCACTTGAATATCATCCCAGTGAGGCAATAGATATCTTGGAACGCCCATCGAAGTCATTGGCCCATGGTGACCCACTTTGGATAAGCCATCTCGTGCTAATTGATGAATGAATTCGACCGTGGGCTCTTCTTTGGTTGCAGAAGCCGCAAGTGAGAGATCGGGCGTTGCCGCTTGGATGTGAACATCGGGGCCTTCTTGGCCCACTTGCTCAGCCGTAAACTGTTTATGGGTGCCATCACAGAAAGGGAGATTGTTCGAATACTTACAGCGGCACAGGTAAGCGTCGCCGGTTTCTTCGGCCACGAAACTCTTCGGTTTGAAGCCCGTTCCTGCATGAGAACCATCACAAAACGGTTGGTTTTTCGATTTCCCACAGGTACAGAAGTAATACTCCTCCCCTTCTGTTAGCTCGACCTTAACGGGTTTGTTATCCGCTATTACTGGATTCTTCATAGTTCGCTCACCTTTTCTTTCTTATGATTTGATGACTGAAGCGATGACTTGCTCACAAGAGTAAAGTAAAGGTGAGATACGCGGCTAATTCAATAAATGAGCCAGAGAAAACAAGCTGGATAGACAGCCTAAAAACAGAAATCTTGCTGATTCAACACAAACAAAAATGGCCACCAAATAGGCAGCCATTGTGTTTTAAATCTGAGTCTAAGCTAAACGTGAAAGGTTAATCGAATAACTCGATGACCAGCTTGTTGTCTTTAATCACTAGATTAGGTTCCGATGACTTGATCAATGACTCTTGAACCTTGTTGCTGTCCAGTTTGTAAACCGGTGACTGGGACAAAGCAAAGCCAATCATAGAAACGGCAGGCTTAAGTAGTTTGGCGACCTCAGGCGAAAGCTGTTTATCTTTTTCTTCAAAGCGCTCTAAACGCAGTGATTTCAAATAAATCTCGCCACTCTCTTTGTCATATTCAGGAATCGCACTGAACTCGATATCAAGATCCAACCTCATATTCGGCACGTTAAACACCTGAACTTGTGCATTGGTATTCGCCAGAACAGACACGCGCTCGGCATCAGCTCGGCCAATTTGCACCGCTAAGTCATCGACAGCGACTTGCGCATACATAACGTTTTGTACACCCACTTCTTGCTCTAACATCACCGAATCTTGAAGGTAGTTCGTCATTTCTTGCTCGGTCACGCTGTAGCTAACACAACCACTTAGCATTAGGGCTATGAAGGCTATAATGAAGCGGCTCATTGATTTCGTTGTCATTGGGGATCGACTCTTAATATGTAATTGCATGGAACGGATTTTACCTCGAGATGGTACTGTAAAATAGTCGTCACAATTACAGTGTCGGATAACTGAGTAAAATGATCCACCTAATCGGTGATTGCGTATAGTTGGGAATTGGTAAAAATAGTAAGGGAAGCAATGACTTCATTAACGATATTCTACGATGGGACATGCCCGTTGTGCGCAAAGGAGATGGCGGCACTTGCAAAGCATGATGTCGAGAATAAGATTCAAACCATCGATATCTACAGTGAAGCCTTTTCAGACTACCCTCAGATTGATGCCGACGCAGCCAACACCGTTTTGCATGCACTGGATGAGAATGGAAAACTGCTGCTAGGTTTAGACGTGACCTACCAAGCGTGGCGCTTAGTAGGAAAAGGTTGGCTATACGCCCCTTTACGTTGGGCGATATTCAAGCCAGTGGCCGACTGGTGTTATCTTCGGTTTGCCAAGAACCGATACAAAGTCTCTTTCTGGCTAACTGGAAAGTCACGCTGCGATGGTAACAGCTGCACAAAATAGTACTTGGTTAAGACATACCACTTGCGACTTTGTAATACACCACACCAAACAGCGCAGCAAAAACTAAAACGGTAACCGCGGCTTTTAACCAAATAAACTTCATGTTTTGTCCTTTAAATTCTGTTTACTGTTTCGCGAGACAAGTTACCACAACAAAACATTCGGTTGGGTAATGATTTATAGAACTTTGTAGTCATACCAATCACAGTAAGTAAGTGGTCAAAAATAGCGCAGGGAAAAAGCTGGAGAACAAGGCGGATTTTTTCGATAAGTAGTTATTCTACAATCAAAAAATCTAACGACGTTATCGAGATTTTTAACAAGCTAGGGTGAACAGTTATTTACTACGATTGGTATCAATCTTGATAACTAAGTGAGAACCTTTATGTCGGCAAAAGAGAGAAACCTTCCCACTCATCGAATTTCAAGATTCAGTAAGTTCGCCTCGCTGGCAACAAGGGTCGCGGGTAATGTGCTGACGGAAGGCACCAAGCAAATAGCACAAGGCAACAGGCCCAAAGCAAAAGACTTACTGCTAACGCCACAAAACATTGCTCGGCTCACCGATCAACTCGCACACCTGCGCGGTGCAGCAATGAAACTGGGGCAGATGCTATCAATGGATGCAGGCGATGTCTTAGAACCTGAATTAGCCGATATTCTTTCTCGCCTGCGCTCAGACGCAGATCCTCTGCCAACAAAGCAGCTCAACCAAGTGTTAGAAAGCTCACTCGACATCAACTGGAAAGCAGAATTTCTTTCCTTCAACTTTAAACCGATCGCCAGTGCGTCCATCGGACAAGTTCACCAAGCCTACAGTGATGCGGGAGACAAACTTGCCATCAAAGTCCAATACCCAGGCATTCGAAAAAGCATCGACAGTGATGTAGACAACGTAGGCACATTGCTGAACATCGTTGGTTTGATTCCCAAGTCTGTCGATTACAAAGGCTTATTAGAAGAAGCAAAAAAACAACTACATGATGAAGCCGACTATGCTCGCGAGGCTGACTATGCGACTCGTTATCACAATGCATTAATAGAACACGCTCACTTCGTTGTACCTAAAATTCACCCTCAAATGTCTTCAGAATCAGTGCTCGCAATGGACTTCATTGAAGGCGTCTCGATAGAGCAAATAGAAGGTTACGATCAAAGCACCCGTGATTTTGTGATGCACAGCTTGCTCGAGCTTCTGTTCAGAGAGTTATTCGACTTCAAGATGGTGCAAACCGATCCCAACTTCGCCAACTATCTTTACGTTGAAAACACGCGACAGATTGGGCTTTTAGACTTTGGAGCAACCCGAGAATACAGCGGCCGCTTCAGTGATGGCTATCGTTTGGCTTTTACCTCTGTGATTACTCACGATGAACAAGGACTCAACAAGGCGTTAGAGCAGATTGGATTTTTTAGCGAGACCATCCTCCCAGACCAGCGCCAAGCGATTCTCAACTTAGTGAAAATGGCCTGTGAACCCATGCTTGTCGATGAAGATTACGACTTCAAAGCCAGTGGTTTAGCACAAAGGCTTCGTGAAGCAGGAACCATACTCAGCATGGAACAAGAGTATTGGCACACGCCACCAGCAGACGCTCTATTCCTCCACCGAAAGATTGGAGGCATGTACCTACTGGCATCTCGCCTTGGAGCCAAGGTAAACATCAGGCGCTTGGTGGAGCCCTATTTGCTAAGCAACAAATGACACTTAAGCGATAGCTGATACTGATACTGAAGCAATTCTGGTCTTTAAAGTGATCATTTCAAGTCGCTAAACAGTAATAACAGTTACGCCAACTAAAATGAGTCAGACTTATGAAACATTCACTGCTGTGCTCCACCGCCCTAATAGCGAGCCTAACAAGTTCACTCGCTTTTTCAGCAAGCTGCCCTGATATACTCAACGGCAAACAAAGGCTGTTAAATTCAAACGAAGAAATTGAGCTGTGTGAAGAGTTTCAAGGCAAGACTTTATTAATCGTGAATACGGCAAGCCAATGCGGTTTCACGCCTCAGTTCGAACAACTTGAGCAGCTTCACCAAACGTATAAAGATCAAGGCTTCACGGTTGTTGGTTTCCCAAGTAATGATTTTCGCCAAGACAGAGGAAGCGAGGAGCAATCCGCTAAAATCTGCTACCTAGATTATGGTGTGACTTTTCCGATGATGGCGCGCGCTTCACTCTCTGGGCCTGACGCAAATCCAGTCTTTGCCGAAATTCAACAACAAGCCGGTATCAAACCGAAATGGAATTTCTACAAGTTCTTGGTCAGCAAAGAAGGCAAAGTGATAGCAACCTTCCCGAGTTCTACATCGCCAACCAGTAGTACCCTCAAAAATGCAATAGAGCAACAGTTATGAGGTCAGATTACTTGGACACAACTCAAACACGCAACACCATGGCCAAGCTCGGTTATATGGGTTTAATCCCCTTTTTATTCGGCCTACTGTTATCACTCACCGACAGCCAATTCTTTAGCTTGAGCGGCGAAACACTCTTCATCACCTACAGCGTGGTTATCTTGAGCTTTTTGTCGGGTATCTTGTGGGGTAATGGGATAGAGAACTTCGAAAGCCAATCCAGCAACAAGGCTCTGATTCTAAGCAATGTTATTGTGTTGGCAGCGTGGCTAGCGGTGCTACTCGGTGAGCAGCAAGAGTTCCTCACCACTCTGATTCTGATCTTAGGCTACATTGCGGTTTGGCGAGCGGAAAGGTCAATGAGAGAAGAGAATCAAAGTGAAGGCCCCGATGGCTATTTTGATATGCGAACCCGACTGACCTCTAGCGTGGTGTTGATGCACGGTATCGTGATGTTGACCTAAGCGCGTGATGCCTGCATCTAAATAGACACAATGAAACGGGAACTAGACGATGAGCTGCATGACCAAACGAGGCTCATCGTCTCCGAAATAATTACTCTCTTCTTTGATGGTCACGAAGCCCATCGA
Source organism: Vibrio sp. NC2 (assembly GCF_025195005.1). Lineage (NCBI taxonomy): Bacteria > Pseudomonadati > Pseudomonadota > Gammaproteobacteria > Vibrionales > Vibrionaceae > Vibrio > Vibrio sp. NC2. The sequence continues at coordinate 12,843 of NZ_JANVFC010000031.1, read as the reverse complement.
CAAATACAGCTCACAAGCCGAGCTGTTATTTGGATCGACAGTAAGCAACAGCTTGGAATCTTGTGGCAAGGTTTCTATTGCCTGCTGCATCAATGAACGGCCAATTCCCATGCCTCGGTAAGCAGTATCAACAGCCAGTGACAACACCCAGTACTCTTGTTGTTTGTCGGTTGGTGTCATCAATACATAGCCCGCAACCTGCGAATCCTGTTTCGCCACCAGCAAGCCCTTCCCCCAGCAATCAAATGCCTGACAAAAGAAAAACAGCGGATAGGCGTGATCGCCAAACAAAACATGTTCAAGCTGGTAGATATCAGCCAGTTCTTGTTTTTCCGCACAAACAACATTCATACATCGACCTTAAAAAGATTAACTATAAACTAAAAAGCAAAATAAGAACTACTGACGGCTCACTAACAAATTAGCACCAGATAAGGCAAGAAACACAGAGCATGCTTTATTGAAGCGCTTGGCCATTTGAGGTTTTGAATACCAATTTCGTAGATATAAACCAAAGGCCGCATAGATAGAAATCGCGAGCATTTCTAATACAAGAAACGTGCTTCCTAAAACAAAGAATTGCGTATTTACGTTCGCTGAAACATCGACAAATTGAGGAAGGAATGCAGTGAAAATGAGTATCGCTTTTGGATTGCCCGCCGCGAGTGCGAACTCTTGTTTAACCAGACCAAACCAGTTCTTATTTCGCTCGATATCCGCGACCGGGCTGGCTTGTGAGCGCCATAGGTTGAACGCGATCCACAACAGATACATCGCGCCAAATAGCTTAATAAGGAAAAACAAAGTTTCAGAGGTATAAAGCACGACAGCCAAGCCGGATGCAGCCAAAGCAATCATGCCAGAAAAAGCGAGGATTCGTCCCAAGCCCGCTACAAAGGCGGCCTGAAACCCATAACAACGGGCGTTGTTCATTGATAACAAATTGTTTGGGCCCGGTGTCATGTTGAGCGCAAAACAAGCGGGGATGAACAGCAGTAACTTCCAGATTTCCATTGGTGCTTCCTAATTGCCAGGTGCCGCGGTGATTGAATCGTTGAACGAGACTTTACCTTTTATAACAGCATTTAATATCTTTGGTAGCAACATTTGAAAGCAGTAACCATTCTCTGACGCACCGTGCTAATTAGTTCTCAAAAAATTTCTCATATTCTGGCGTAGACAAATTTTCCGCGACGCCAATTTCACCGACAATATAGATAGCACTCGCAAGGGTTTCGATGGTTTGATTAAGCTCTCTATCAGGTACTTCACCAACAACAGGAACCGACTGACGTGCAGACGTTGATTTGCAGACCACGCTTTCACAAACGATATTGTTTTGTTCCTGTCGAGAAACTTCAGGCGGCTTGAAATCCGGTGAATTGAAGTCGGGAGCAGCAATACCCTCGGTTGAAAAATTAGAGGCGCTGTATGAGGCCGCTGAAAACAGAGAAAGGAGCAACATCCACTTATTCATATATCTTTCCATCGTTAGTATTCGTTATATTTATAAATACTATCTAATTAAAATAATTATGAACAGTGTTTTATTATTAATAATTCATATATTTCTAGACGCTTATCAGGATATCCCGCGATCTGGATGAAGTGAGTTCAACTTACATGTGATTGCTTACCTAGCGTAAACTTATCAAGCAGCGCTTGCGGAACAGGAATAACAGAGTATCGAACAAAGACGACTAACGTCACTATTGCCACAAAACTGCCTAAAACAAAGTCATGAACATCAACCAGCACCAAGCCAAGAACTCGATCACCAATGATGGCTAGTATTGCGATACTCAGCGCTGCTATCCATTTACGGTGATCATAAGGTAAATATTCCATTTTTTGGCTCACGATATAGAGCAGTGACAGCCTCACGGCATAAGTACCACAAAGCACCACTACCACGGCCCACACGCCATAAATCGGTGTCACAACAAGATAGCCAATGGTTGCTAAGATCGCACAACCACCCTGTATCCACATTTGCGACTGACTTGAGTCACCGCTAAAACAACCGAGGTTAAGGTAATCCCCTGCATTCTTAATCACGCCAATGGCCAAGAGTGCCACGACGATGGTACCCGCATATTGATAACTGCTGGGTAGAATCAAAGCAATAAAACCCGGCACGGTGAGGATCATCAAACAACCCAACACAATGGCTAAATTAACGCCGACTAGCGCTCTGTCCGCACACTCTTTCTTACCATCAGGTTGTTGCAGCATGGCCACCCGATTTGGAAACCACCACAGAGCATAAGGCTGCAGTAGCAAGCCAAGCAGCAATGCAAACTTGCCACTGACCGCATAGATTGCAAGTTCTTCAACACCAACAAAGCTTGCCATCACCCAACGGTCTAGGCCTGTAATCATGTAAATAGAAGCACCACCAACTAAAGTAGGCAATCCAAATTTTAGGATCTTAGCGGAGTACTTGAGGCTGCCAAATGAGCCCATCTCCTGCCATTGATAACGCAGTAAACACAGCATCAGCAACACACTCGAAACAGCGGCAGATATTAGTACACCATCAATGCCATAACCTGCTTCAAGCAATGCAAACGTCATAGCAGCTTGCACACTCGCCTTCATTACATTGAGCATACAAAAGCGCTTAGCCATCGCATTCATTCGCATCAATGTTAGCGGGATAGAAATCGCACCATCTAACATGGTCGGTATTAGCAAAAGTAGGATTTGATAAGGTTGAAACTCGACGGGCAACATCAGTAACAACAACGGCATACTAAGAGCAATTAAAGCCCCACCTAGCACACAGACCAAGACACTCAACGTGAAACAGTTCGAGACAAGCTTTCTCTTTTCTTCACCCTCAGCGACGCCCACATACCGGTACATTGCCTCAACAATCCCAAAGCTAAATAGGATCGTCCCGATGTCAGCCAATAAGACAATGGCTTCTAAAGAACCGTATTCAACCAACGTCATCTTATGGGTGATATAGGGGATCATCACGAGCGAGATCCCTTTCATCATCACGATGCCAATGGCGTAATAGGCCGACTGTTTTAATGAACCCATAGAAGTCACCTATTCCTTACAATGCAGGCATTAGGAAACTTTTACAGTCCCCAAGAAGATGTCGTAAGGTTCTTTTTTGAGGAGCCAGCGCTAACGAGCGGATGCTATAAGACATGGCCCGTCGGTTCTGTTGTAAGCCTCTGTAATAGTCGGCGTAACCTTCTAGTATTCTTGCATTTGCAATTTTGAAACTGGACGTCCGTAAGTTCCATCTCAGACTGTCATCTTGGTAACGTTGAAGAATGGTTTCGATAGACTGCAAATTTCTCAATTTAAGACTTTCAGTTTGGGTAACGGAACTCGCTCTCATCAAGTAACCAACCTGCACGGAGTTCAACACACCGATCTGATGGCTTTCACTCATTCGAAGCCACAGTTCCCAATCTTCCCCATACTTAATGTCAGCATTGAAACTGTCTGTTTGAGAGAACACATCCGCTTTCACCATGACCGTCGATGTTCCAATCACATTGTTTTCAATGATGAACTCCAACGGGTTCTCGATATTGATGAACAGATCGTCTTGGTCTTGAAACTGCGACCAGTAACTAAAACAGTCGACTATCACTTGGTAGTCTTCAGTGAGGTGCTCGTAGTTAGTAAAGCTCATCGCAAGATCTGAGTAGCGCTGATGGAACTCGAGTTGTCGTTCGATTTTTTCTGGAAACCAAAAGTCGTCAGCGTCTAAAAAAGCAATGTATTCACCGGTCGCCTTTTCAATCCCTAGGTTTCTCGCTTGAGGCGCGCCAACACCCAAAGTGGATAATTTAATGATGCGTTCATCATGGATTGACGCGAGATAAGTAGACGTTCCATCGTTGCTGTTGTCGTCAATAATGATCAACTCCACGTCTTGATGTGTCTGCTTCAGTACGCTGCCAATTGCCTTCGGCAGGTAATCCAAACAGTTGTAGGTCGGGATAACAACACTTACTTTAGCCATAATGACGCCCCAGAATTATACGTTATATGGATGACGTTGCAGGTTCTATGCCGAGAGTGTATTGCTATGAAATCACTTTTAGATCAGTCGCCTACGCAGACACTCTCAAAATGACGAACAGGGTGATCAGACATGAGCGTCAAAACTCCAATTTGATTATCAATTTGAGAAAATGAGCGACTTCTGGGGGGATAACCTTCGGAAAACCATCGAAAGCCCTCCAAAGCTACGATTTTATCTTGGTTCGTATTTTGCTTATTTGACTTTAATAGCATTAGTCAAAGGAGCAAAAAATGAAGAAAGTAGCATTTATAGCACCAACTTATCCTGTACTCAGCGAGACCTTCATCCAAACAGAAGTCGACTCGGTGAAAGCTTGTGGACACGATGTTTGCGTGATGGCATTTGAGATAGAAGAGAGTGAAAAGTCATTTGACTATGACATCATAAAAATTGGTAAGGATGTTCGGGCGGGTAAGATAGCCAGCATCAATTGGTTTGGCTTTCTCCGGGCGGTATCCTTTGTTTCCAAGCAAACTAGTATGCCCAAAAAATCACTGTTCGCTTATGGATTCAAACTGGCGCTGCAACTCGCCGAGAACGACGTCGAACACGTTCATGCGCATTTCTGTCAGCACACTACAGCTCACGCCATCGTCGCGGCAAAGCTTCTGAACATAACCTGCTCGTTCGTTGCTCACGGTCATGATGTTTACGAGTTCGCTTATGATATTGAACAGAAGATTTCGTCGAGTGATTTTGTGGTCGCAGTGTGCAAAGACATGCTCACCGACTTCAATACCATGGCTAAAGGCAACATTAAACTCCTGCACTGTGGGGTAAATACCAAACAATTTCAACTACACCCAAAAACCGAAGCTAAGCAACTTCGTCTCGTTTTTCTTGGCCGATTAGTGGAGCAAAAAGGCATCCACCATCTTATTGATGCTTTAGCGCCGATTGCCGAACCTCTCGACATTCATCTCGATATCATCGGTACTGGCGATTTAGAGCAACAATTAAAATTGCAGGTCAAAGAGCAAGGGCTCACTCGAAACGTGACCTTTCTTGGCGCTAAACCTCACGAGTGGGTGAAAGAGAAACTATCGAACTATGACAGCCTAATCGCGCCCTTCTGTTTTTCCGAAACTGGGTGTGTGGATACAGGGCCACTGGTTTTAAAAGAAGCGATGGCCGTGGGCACACCCGTCATTACCACCAACATCATGGGATGCAAAGAGATCGTCTCACCAGAGACAGGTTTTGTGGTTAGCGAAAAGAACGTGGAAGAATTAAGAGAAGCGATTGAGCGTTTCGCGCAGCTAAGCAGTAACGATAAAGCATCGATGGGGTTAAAGGCACGTGAGAGAGTGAAAGACAGTTTTAATTCGATCAAACAAGCTCAGCAATTATCTCGTTGGATAGAGAACCCAGCTCAATAAGAATTAACTCAGACAGCTATGCCTCACAAAAACGACTGAGCACCACAAGATCAAAAGAGCGCTACATCCATTTGAAATGTAGCGCTCAACTAAGCACTGCTTAATGATAGCAACTTATGCTTTCAGTAACTTTTATTAGCTTTTCATTAAGAAGCCTAGCTAGCCGGCTCGAAGTGCCAAAATAGACTCAAGATCTTCGATGTCACGATATTGAGCTAGCTCCTGCTCTTTCGATGAAATAGCCACAATCGACATTCTATCGGCCAATTCGTTACCTTCAATACCAACGTGTCCGTTCACATGGTAGATGGTGATTTTTGAAGCCAGTTCTTGGTAGAGAGCATACGCAGGCTTAATAATATCGAGGTTTTTGATCTCGCCGCCCGACTTAGTCCAGCCCTTTTTCTCCCAGCCCGTTGCCCATTTAGTAATACAATCAATTGAGTACTTAGAGTCACAATAAATCGCAACAGACAGACCCGCGTTTAACTTCTCTTTCGCGAGAATAAACGCTTGCTTAAGCCCATGTAACTCGGCGGTATTGTTGGTACCAACAGGCTGATACAAGCCATACCACAATTCTGTTAATTGGTTGTTTTGGTATACCGCTAAACCCGTCCCCGCTTCACCAGGATTTGGCTCACAAGCACCATCGGTAAAGATCTTGATATCAAAAGGCATATCTGTGATTTGCTGCTCCGAAAGAGGCGGCACCTTCACTTTCGTCGCCTTACCCGCAGAGCTTGGCTTTGTCGCTGTAGAACCTGACGCAGACGACGTTTTACCACCGAAAGCAGACTCAGCCTCGCCTAGTGTTGGAAACGATTTATATCTCGCACCAGCAAAGCCATCGACTTGCGCTTTACACTCGTTCCAAGTGGTAAAAATACCCGGTGTGCGACCTTTCCAAACCACATAATATTTCTTAGCCAAACTAACTCCTTACCAAAACCTAAATACACAATACCCACACCTAAAATGATTCAGCTGTGGGGTAGTAATTATGCCTGATTACGCTTGAAACACATAAATCATTGCATGAAATGCAGCGTGTGTTTCAAGAATATCTACGTTATCGACCAAGTATAGAGCGTTATTTCTAATCACAAACCTAACGGCTTCTGATCAAGAACCTCTATGTGCTTCAAGGTCTTGTTTTAGTTTAGTCGTTAACTTTTGAACTTTTGGGAGAACTTGTTGCATTAACGACTGAGTCATGATCATTGACTCTGTTGTCACGGTTGGCATTTTTTTCAGAATGCTTTTTCCATGTTCTGTTTTGTAGAAATCGATCATTGCACTGAGCTCTTCTTCAGTGAATTGATTGCTGTAAATCGTTACAATTCCTGGCTCTAGCTTTTGCCAGCTAACCTCCTCTTTCATTAAGTCGTTCATGCCCTGATAGTAATCATCAAAAATAGCTTGTTCTGACTCTGAAACCCCTAGGTCTTTAGACATATTAGCCATCATGCTATCCATTTGAACGTATACCGCGTCCAACGTGGAATCGACATCCATAATCTGAAGAAGCTCTTTTATCAGAGCTTGCCTATCATCTTGTGCCGCTGATAATTGCAGCGGTACGAGTAGAAATAAAATTGCGAAAAATCTATACATTTTGAGGTCCCTTTAGCTTGGTAAAACAGCTGAAATATCTTTCCAAACATCTCAACACATTGAATTATTTGCAAATTTACTCACTTTTTATCCATAAGTAAAACGAATTAAACAGTACAAAATAATATAAAATCAATTGCATTTGAATGTCAGGAGTTTATTGGACAGATATGAGGAAGGCGAAGAGAGGAACAGAGTGCTTTTGAATAAAGAACCACAAGAGAACTAGAGCCTAAAAGCACTCGTTTCAAGTAATGAGTCATACACTTGAAACGAGGATAACTAATGGCGTGACACGACGTATCAATTGAGCTACGTATCAGTTAAAAAGGTAATCAACCGCGACAAGGTTATAGAACAAAAACACCGCCATGCTAACGCCGATAGTCAGTAGCACATTGCCTGTTTTCCAAATCAACAGACCTGTGACCAGCGCGCCTATCAAGTATGGGTTTTCAAGGCTTGGCCAAAATGTCTGCTCTGGTGCAAATACAATCGGCCCCCAAATTGCGGTAAGCACAGCTGGGCTTGAATAGCGTAACAGGCGACGCGTGGTTTGATTTAATCGAAGCGGGATTGCTGGCTCTAGAAACAGGTACCGACTAAAGAAAACAATCGCAGTCATGAGTAATATCGTTAACCAAATCATCTCTATTTCTCCTCCACAATTGTCTTGTTGCCGTTGTTTCGCTCTTGGAACGATTCGCTGATAAAGCCCGCTAACATACCGGCAATCGCTGCAATCATTAGCCCGCCCTCAATATTGTTAACCGACATGGCAACCGAAGTGACCAATGAAACCACCACACACACTACGACGGGTAGAGTTCGGATTAATGGGAACACCAAGGCGATAAAGGTTGCTGCGACCGCGAAATCGAGCCCAATTTCATTGAGTGAAGGAATTTGGCTTCCCGCGACAATGCCGACAAAGCTCGCAATATTCCAAACGAGATAAAAACCGCCGCCTACACCCGCAGCGTACCAACGATTAAATTCTTTCTGAGACTGCCCACTACAAATCGCGAACAGCTCATCGGTGAGCCAAAATCCAAGTAATAGGCGCCAACGCGCAGGAAGATGGCTGATTTTGTCACGCATCGATACGCTATACAGAAAGTGTCTAGACGTGATGAATAAGGTAGTCAACAACATGGTGCCTAGACCAATACCCGCTTTAAACATACCCGCGGCGACAAGTTGCGCTGAGCCAGCAAACAAAATAGCCGACATCGCTTGCGCTTGAAGTTGATTCAATCCGGCATCTATCGCATATGAACCGGCCAGAACCCCCCAAGGGATTACCGCAATGCTCAACGGCATTCCCGCTAAAACGCCCTTCCATAACTGTGTTCGTCTATCCATTGTTTCACTATCCATATAGTTCTTTTCTCTCTTCACATTGGCTATTCAATGTAAGAGGAGTTGAGTCGGTTCGATTGTACAAACTTGCTCGATTTCATGCCCCTCTGTTTGCCACACTTAACCGCACTTAACCGCACTTAACCGCACTTAACCGCACTTAACACGAGTTAGCCATGCCTTAGCCATGCAAGTTTAGAGCATTTTGATGTATTGCCCCGGCGTGTAGCCATTGGCCTTTTTGAAGTGTCGATGAAAATGGCTTTGGTCGTGAAAGCCACACTCTTGCGCGGTATCAGAAATGGTATGCCCTTGCTTCAATAACTTACGAGAAAGCCTTAATCGAGATTGGATCTGATACGCATGTGGCGGAAGACCAAATTCTTTCTGAAAAGAACGCACTAAGTGAAACGGGCTCAATGCCGCGAGCTTAGATAGCTCTTCTAGGGACACATCGGCTTGTGGAAAATCATCTAAGAACTCTTTCACCAAGACAAGCTGGCGCTGAGTTTTCCCGTCGAGTTGAGGGTTAAGCGGCGATTTTCCGTGTCGGCTAATCAGTTTAACCAACATCCCGTACATCAAGGTTTCTCTTAACAAGCGATTGTCAGATTCATCAATCGTGTTAAAGACTAATCTCAATTGATTAGCGAGTTCAGGGTCTTCAACAACCGCTCTTGGGAAGTAAGGCGCGCCGTAGTTCGGTAGGTTAAGCTCTTGAGTGATCTTGGCAAGTTGCTCTGGGAGTGGATACATGGCTCGATACGCCCAACCGCCTTCAGTGGCAGAGTGACCGCTATGAACTTCGTCGGCATTGACCAGAATAATCGCATTTTGTGGTGCAATATGATGTCCGCCCGTTCGATAGAAACGCTGAGCGCCCTGCTCAATAACCCCAAGCGTATAGCCCTCATGGCTGTGGCGCGAGAAGTTCTGCTTTTCGTATTCTGCATTAAGGGTTTCAAGGCCACCGAGCTCTTCTGTGATCTTATATTCGGCCTTTTCTTTAGAGCGTTTCTTGTTCTCCATAACAATCCCCAAGCCTGTTAATTATCGAGCGACTTATCAGTCTACTCTATAGGCTCTTTCAGCTTTTGTACAAAATTGCTCTTTTGTTTGTTAATACTGTTTTTATCATTGGCTTAATAACGCTTTCTAACTGGGAGGAAAGTCTTGGTCTATAACTAGTTGGCGAAAAATTGACAAATTAGTGTGGCAATCATGGCAATACTGTCTTCAAATCATCGGCAATAGACCTGATACACCATGAAAAATACGCTAATCCTTTTCTTTTTCCTGAGCCTAACTGGGTGCACTCATAACCAATCAAAAGCACTGAGCATGAACTCCTCGTCGGTCAATACGTACCCTCAATCCATGTCGAACCTGCAATTGTGCGACACCTTGTATTACGGGCGATCAAGCAACCAGACACTCGCAGCAATTGGCAGTGAATTCAATCGAAGAGGATTATCCAAGAGTTGGTGTGACACCGAAACCAATAAGCTTTATCTAACAAAGACGATTGATTGGGTTGCTGACCAAGTAGAAGACAAAGAAGATTCGGAGGAAGAAGCGTCTGCCGTTGTGTTGCCTGCGAATTAAATGAGGCAATGACAGCTAAACGCCTGTTCGCACTTAATGACCTCGCTTGCTTAGGTAACTGTGTGACCTATTTTTACTCAAAAAGTCCCAAGTTAACCTGGCTGCGTTCGAAGAAAAACAACCACTTCTTTTCGCTACACAAATATTACGAGGGTACTCCGGCGCAAGAGGAATAACATTTACGCTGGGATGAGATTCTGGAACGGCAAGCTCTGCAACAATAGAAACACCTAAGCCTGCTCTAATGAAAGCAAGTATCGAGGTCAATTGAACAATGGTGTGTTTTTCTCTAAGGCGGGATTTTGATAGCTTAAACCATTCTCTAATGAGCGCCTCGCTGCCCCCTTTACTCAGTATAAAATCTCGATCTTCGATATCCACAGCCGACAAAACTGGCAACTGGGATAAAGGGTCATCTTCATGAACTAAAGCCACCATACGGTCAGTAAAAACTGGGATGATATCTAGATCCAAATACTCTTTATCAACCGCGATTGCAAAATCTACGCGCCCCTCTCGCAATGCCAATAATGCTCCTTCGTCAGTAAACTCGCCTATTTCAATTTTAACTTGAGGTAGGTGTTGGCTGATCGCATGAATTAGGCTGGGTAAAATATGTGTGGAAGCGGATGCGCCAAAAGAAGCCACTTTCACCTGTCCAGCGCCATCTTTTTGAATAAGTCGAAGCTGTCTCAATAACACCTCTCCCTGCAATTCCTGCTTTTTAGCGAACTCAGCAATCAACCTCCCTTCCTCTGTTAACAATAAGGGGCGACTGTCTCTTCGGACTAAAGCGAAACCTAACACATCTTCAGCACGTCGAAGAGCTTTGCTTGCTGCGGGTTGGCTGACTCCTAATACCAGAGCGGCATCAGTGATACTTCCGAGCGCTAGTAACTGCAGAAGTAATTTGGGAACTAATGATGGGATGCTTTCCAAGTCTTCAACCATTTATATAACCTCAGGTTATTTTGATATCTATCTCTATGCTAGCAGACTACTTTTTCCGAAAAATAGATACCAGTCACCCGGAGAAAACAAATGACTATAGAAACATGGCTAACCTTCTGCCTCGCTTCACTTATCTTAACCATGACGCCAGGTCCCAGCATTTTGTTGGGCGTCATTCATTCAATGAAATATGGCGTTAATAAAGCTATTTTTACGGCACTAGGCGATATCTCAGCAAACTTCATACAGATGATCATTGTTGCAGTTGGACTTGGCATCATAATGTCAACGTCTGAACTAGCGTTCGCCGTTATCAAGTGGCTTGGAGTCACAACATTGCTGTATATGGGTATCAAGATTTTGCGTGATAAACCTGAGTGTGATGCACAAATAACCACCAATTCACCCACCGCGATTTCAGGCCACAGACTCTATTTAAGTGGTTTCTTCGTTGCAGCGGGTAACCCCAAGGCGATTGTCTTTTTCACTGCATTCTTCCCCCAGTTCATAGACCCAACCAAGCCCCTGTTATCACAAATGTTGGTGATGTGCCCCACAATGGCAGTGTTGGATTTTACGTGGGTGATGATTTACGTCATCTCTGCCAAGAAGCTTCTTGGGTTTATGCAAGATCACCCAACGTACCTGAATAAAATCGGTGGCTCAGCGCTTTTAACTGCAGCCATCGCACTCGCAGTAACAAGTCACAGCTCCAACCTATAGTCGAGCCAGTAAAGGGAAAAACAATAAATTGAGTTTCATTCGAGGGGAAAAATCGTCTGCTGTAACGCTACCTGCGGATTAATCGGATAAGTATTGTTAACGTCCTTAAATACGCTAACAGTACTTCTGGCAATAAAACTGGAGCAAACTAATTGATCTGCATGCCTTTGCTCACATCAATATGCATTTGCATTGATAAATGTTAACAATTGGTTAATTATCCATATCCATTATTACTATAAGGAAATAACCAATGAAATGGATACTTGTTGCATTCGTCAGTGTTTTCTCTGTGTTCACATACGCAAAAGATTGGAAACAAATTCGCTTTACTGTTGAAGGGGCCTACCCACCGTTCAGTTGGACAACGCAAGATGGTGAATTAGAGGGGTTTGAAGTCGATTTAGCCAACGCCTTGTGTATCGAATTAGAAGTAAAATGTATCATCTCAAAAACTGATTGGGACGGTATTATCCCATCACTTTTAAGCCGTAAAAACGATGCAATTATAGCGGCTATGACCATTACCGAAGAACGTGAAAAGAAAGTTAATTTCACTATGCCTTACGCTAAAGTTCCCACTCGTTTTGTCATGGAAAAGGGGCGTGAAATCAATATGGATGACGGCAGCTTAAATGAACTAACAATTGGGGTTCAACGAGCAACTATTGGTGACAAGTACCTTTCTGAGATCTATCCAGATGTAGATATCAAACGTTACGGCTCATTCGATGAAGCCTTTACCGATTTACTCAACGGCCGCTTAGATAGCGTGTTTGGTGGTTCAATGGGGCTCAACGCAGGCTTTCTTGAAACGGATCAGGGTAAGGACTATCACTTTACAGGCCCTAAATTTACAGAAGAGAAGTGGTTTGGTCGTGGTATTGGAGTCGCTGTTAGAAAACAAGATGACGAATTAAAAGATCTTATCGATAGTGGAATACAAAGACTGATCGACAATGGTCAACATCAAAAAATCGCAAGTAAATACTTTTCATACAGCATTTACGAATAGGCTGATGTACAAAGTGAACACCACCAATCACGAACTGTTGTTCACTTTTTGAAAGCTTGTCTCGTCCTAAAATACGTTGACGATTTTAGTAAGCCAGTAACGCAAGTTGCTGGCTTTTTTCATGCATCTTATTT